>NZ_JBHXTO010000025.1:0-86191 GCF_042677425.1 Streptomyces sp. NPDC127119
GGGCGGGCGGGCCCCCCCGCCCCGGGCCCCCCCCCCACGGCTGTTCCACCCTCTGTTTGCACAATCTTTCAGGGTTCTCATATGAGGGATCCCATTTGGTGATGAAACACAGCCTTCAATCGGGTGGGTTCCAGGAATTTTCAGCGTTCGGGGTTTCCGCCCGGACGAGGGGTCGTTGGGCAGGAAGCAGTGCGAGAGCAGGCATGCACGGTGCCTGAACAGTGAGAATTCCCTCTGGTGACGCGAGTCACCGATGAAAGGAACACGATGAAGTCCCTGAAGGCCGCCGCTGTCGTTGCCGGGTCCATGGCCATCGCTGGTGTCGCCGCGCCCGCCTTTGCCGCCGACCTCACGCCGCCCACGAGCCTCAACGGCGGCCTCAACTCGGCTCTCACCCAGCTCACCACCCAGCCGGTGGACGCCATGCCGCTGCAGTCGCAGTCGAGGGCCCTCGACACGGAGAACCAGGACTCCGCGCTCAGCACCCTCAACGACGTGACGGACGCCCTGAACTCGGCGGGCGGGCCCACGGCGCTCCTGGGCGGTCTTCCCCTCCAGAAGTGACGCGGGGCCGTACGGAACCGACAGGGGTCCGTACGGGGCCGGAAGTGACGCGGGGCCGGTTGCGCATCAGCGCGGGACCGGCCCTTCGCGTCGGGCCTCGTCCCCCGGGAGGAGCCCCGCCGCCCCGTCCCGCCGCCCCGCCCATTCGCCGCGTTCCGGCTGTTCCTTTCCGGTGTCCGGGCTGTTTCTCTCTTCCGGTCCGTTCGACGCCGTCCCTCGTTCGTGTGGAGACCTTCAAGGAAATCCCCCGGGCGGGTGAGAAAGGGGGCGGAGGCATTCCGACACGTCGATACGGTTCCGCGGTGACCTCAATCTCCAGTGAAACGCGCCCTTTCCCCGCCGCGGACCTCGGCACCCTCGTCGTCATGGCGTGGAGCGGTGAACAGCCCGACGGCGACATGCCCTATCTCCTGGCCTACTCCCTCGGTGACGGCGCGAACGGCCCCGAGGGCTCCGCGGCGGCCGTCGAGCAGCTGCTGACGGCCAACGGACTGCCCGTCGGCGACCAGGTCGTCGACGCCACCCGGCAGCCGAGCTTCCCGGTCCGCCTCCTCGTCGAGTCGGGCCAGGCCGTCGTCAGCATGACCCAGCTCAACGCCCAGTGCCCCGTGCCGCCGGAGTGGCTCGCCGCGGTCGGCGAACGCGGCTACGCCTACTTCCTGTTCACCACCCGCCCGTGGCCCGAGGCCGAGCCGGGCAAGCCCGTCGAGCCCGAGGCGCTGGCCGCCTTCGCCGGCGACGAGGAGACCCTGAAGAGCGCGGCGCACGCCCTCGTACCGGCCCGCAGCCTGCGCGCCTGACCCCGCGCACCGCGCCCGGTCACGCGACCCGGGGCCGCCGGGGCACCCCGGGGCCTCGGGAGGCTCGCGCCGCCGCCGCGGTGGGACTTATGGACGAGCTGAAGATTGCACCGACCGGGGGAATTTTGACCGGATCCCGTGTGCCGGGTCGTTACCCGTTTCGGACGCACCCTCCCGAATCCCGAAAGGCCCGTGCCTGAGATGAAGTCGACCACCCGAGGAACTCTTGCCGCCGTCGTCACCTGTGTGGCGGCCGCCGTCGCGACGCCCGCCGTCGCGGCCGACGGGGTTCCGGTCGCCGTGCCCCTGGAAGGTGTGGAGCACTCCCTGAACATGGAGATGCCCAGCATCAGCGGCACCGTGCCGCTGATCACGCCGGGCAGCCCCGACGGGCCGCGGTACGTCGAGGGCCGGCTGCTGCCGGAGCGGGCCCTCCCGCAACTGCCGGTCACCAGCGACCTGCCCTCGCTCGACCTGCGTACGCCGCTGCCGCGCGTGCTGGGCGACACCTTCGACCACCTCGCGGCCAGCACGCCCACCTCCGGGATGCGCGCCCTGACGCCCGGCGCCTCGCTGGACGCCCCGCTGACCGCGCCGCGCGCGGACATGCTCGGCCTGCCGGCCGCGAAGCTGCCCCAGGTGGCCGTGCTGACCCCGGTCCTGCAGGCGGCACCGGGCGCGACCCTGGGCCTCGCTCCGGGCCTGTAGGCAACGACAGCAGGGACAGGACGTATCCAAGGGGGCGGGGAATGCGGTTGAGAGTGGGGAACGGCACGCGGCGTGACGTCCTGAGAGGGGTGCTCGCCGCGGCCGTGGCGGCAGCAGTGGCTCCGTTCGTCGCGGCATCGGGACCGACGCGCGAGGAGCCGGCCGCGCCGGACGGCCCCGCCGGTGGGCCGTCGCGCGAACTGGCCGACTTCGAGGCGCGGTTCGCGGCCGGGTTCGACGAGATGTACGGCGGATGCCGCATCCGCGGCTGCAAGGACGGGACGGCGGACGGCGTACGTCCGGCCGGCGACGCGCGTACGGCTCCCGCCGGGGCCTGGCGGGTCACGGTGGACGACCGGCCGCTGCACCTCATGCGGCGGGCCGACGGCGGCTATCTGACGATGGTCGACCACTACCAGGCGTACCCGACACCGCTGGCCGCCGCCCGCGCCGTCGTGGACGAACTGGGCGGCACGCTGCGGTTGCGCGCGGCCGGCATGGACGCGGAACCGGGGGAGGGGCACGGGCATGGCGTACACGCGTAAGAACGTGAACGCGTTGACGCGTACGGAGAAGAGCAGGCTCGTCGGCGCGTTCCTGGAGATCAAACGCACCGGCGAGTACGACGAATTCGTCCGTATGCACATCGACCACTATGTGGCGGACGGCGAGGACGGGCTGCGCGCGGCCCATATGGCTCCCTCCTTCCTGCCCTGGCACCGGCGGTTCCTGCTGGACCTGGAGCGGGCGCTGCGCAAGGTGGACTCCGGGGTGTCCGTGCCGTACTGGGACTGGACGAAGGACCGCACCCCCGCCGCCTCGCTGTGGGGGGAGGACCTCCTCGGCGGCAACGGACGCCGGTCCGACCACCAGGTGACGACCGGTCCGTTCGCGCGCCGGCACAAGAAGTGGGTCGTCAAGGAGTCGATGACCGACGGCGACTACCTCACGCGCGACTTCGGCAGGCCCCGCGATCCGCTGGCCCTGCCCACCGCGGGCGAACTCGCCACGGCCCTCGACGATCCCGTGTACGACACGGCCCCCTGGGACTCCACCTCCGGCCGCGGTTTCCGCAACAAGCTGGAGGGGTGGGGGACCGGGCGCGGCAACGACGCCTGGCGCAACCACAACCGCGTCCACCGCTGGATCGGCGGGCACATGCTGGGCGGCGGCTCCGTCAACGACCCCGTCTTCTGGCTGCACCACTCCTTCGTGGACCTGCTCTGGACGCGCTGGCAGAAGCGGCACCAGGGCGCGCGGTATCTGCCCGAGTCGCCGCCGGAGCTCGGGGAGCGGGCGTACGGGCGGATCGTCGCGCGGCACGAGGAGATGCCGCCGTGGGGCGTGACGCCGGACCAGCTGGAGGACCACAGCCGGATCTACCGGTACGTGTGAGGCGCTCGCGCGGGCGGTGAGGCGCCCGGGGTGCGCGGGTCACGCGGAGTGCGTGGGTCGCGCGGGGTACTTGAGGCACCTGGGATACGGGGAAGCCCCCGGCGGTGGATACCGCCGGGGGCCTTCGCGTCGGTGGTGCGGCGGTTCAGCGGCCGTAACCCTCGTGGGTGTCGGAGATGTTGGCGCACTGGTTGCCGAACGCCGGGTTCAGCAGGGCGATGACGTTCACGGTGTTGCCGCAGAGGTTGACCGGGACGTGGACCGGAACCTGGACGACGTTGCCCGACGCCACGCCGGGCGAGCCGACGGCCGAGCCCGCGGCGTCCGCGTCCGCCATGGCCAGACCGGCACCACTGAGCACAACGGCACCCGTGCCGAGAGCGACGACCGCTGCCTTCGCGATGCGAGACATCACGTTTCTCCTTCGAATCGGTGAGCGCGGAAGCATGAACGCGACCGCACTGACCCTTCAACGCGAGGACTCACAGCGGGTAACGGCACCCAAGCTGACATCATTCACCAAGATGTGTCATACCGGGTCATAGATCATATGAGCTGGTCGGTTTGGCGGGGTCTACGCGCGCGTGCCGTACACGGGCGTGTGCCGTTCACAGGCGTGTGTCGTTCATGGGCGGGTGCAGAAGCCCGTCGGGTCGGCGGCCGGGGGGCGGCACTGGAGCTTGTAGTCGTCCGCGCTCGTGCTCACGTACCGGCCGACGCAGGTGGTCGGCGAGGTCCGTCCGCGTTCCTGGCAGAAGGCCAGCGCGTCGCGGCCGTCGGTGAAGGGGCCCGGCGCGTAGACGACCCAGTAGCCCGGGCGAAGGGACGCGTAGTCGTCGCTGCGGAGGTAGACGGCCTCGGGGACGGACTTCCGCACGGCGTCGAGCCGCCGGTCCCGGGCGGCGGTGCCGGAACCGACCGGTTCGGAGAAGAGCTGGGCGATCCACCGGCCTCCGGAGGCGGGGGAGGACTGCTCGGCCGAGGGCTTCGGCGTGGGTGTCGGGGTCGACGACCGCTTCGAGGACGGCTTCGAGGACGGCGAGGGCGTGGAGTTCGACGAGGACGACGTGGTGGCGGGGTTGCCGACGCCCTTGGCGCCGTCCTCCTTGCCGTCGCCGCCGCCCCGGTCGCCCAGGGTGAGTACGAGAGCGGTCGTGGCCGTCGCGAGGGCGACCACGACGACGGCGACGGTGGCGACGAGCGACGCACGCCCTCCGCGCCCGGACGGCCGGTCGGCCCCGACGCGCGTCGGCTCCTCACCCGGTGCGGGGGCAGGTGGGCCCGGTGCCCCGGCGGCTGCTCCGGAGTGCGGCGGGCCGCCGGGGCCAGCCTGCGCGGACGGGGCGCCCGGGGCGGGGGCCGGGGTCCCTGTGGGGCCGGGCGGCAGCGGAGCGGTCGTCGTCGGCAGGGCCCAGTCCGGCGTCGTACCCGACTCGGCCTGCGCCAGCATCGCGTCCAGCCGTACCGCGTCGGGGCGGCCCGCCGGATCCCGTACGAGCAGGGCCTGGAGCACGGGTGCCAGCGGGCCGGAGCGCACCGGCGGGGGCAGGGCCTCGTCGAGCACGGCGGCCAGGGTGGCCAGGGTCGTCCCGCGGCGCAGCGGACTGACGCCCTCGACGCACACGTACAGGACGAGCCCCAGGGACCACAGGTCGGACGCCGGGTCGTCGTCGTTGCCGCGGATCCGCTCGGGGGCGATGTACTCGGGTGAGCCGATGAGTTCGCCGGTCGCCGTCAGGGCGGTGGAGCCCTGGAGCGCCGCGATGCCGAAGTCGGTGAGGACCGCGGAGCCGTCGGCGCGCAGCAGGATGTTGGCGGGTTTGACGTCCCGGTGCTGGACCCCGGCCGCGTCGGCGGCGCGCAGGGCACCGAGCACCTGGCGGCCCAGCCGGGCGGCCTCCGTGGGCGACAACGGGCCCTCGGCGAGCCGTTCCTGGAGCGAGACGCCCTCGACCAGTTCCATCACGAGCCAGGGGTGCGGGTCGTCGTTCACGATGTGATGGATCATCACCACGTTCGGGTGGCTGACCCGGGCCAGCGCCCGCGCCTCCCGCAGCACCCGCGCGCGGACGGCCTCGGAGGCCGCCGCGTCGTGCCGTACGGCCTTCAGCGCGACATCCCGGTGCAGCATGCTGTCCCGCGCGCGCCACACCGTGCCCATTCCGCCACTGCCGAGCCGCGCGACCAGCTCGAACCGACCGTCGATCATGTCCCCCGGAGCGTTCATGGCGGACAGATTAGTGCGGGCTGTGAGCGGGGCCGACGGGGTGGGCGGGGAGTGGGGGCGCGGGGCCCTCCATCGCAGCAGGGATGAACAGCCGCATGCCGGCCATCGATTCGCAGGCCTGTCGGAAGGTCCGTCACGGGGCCCTGACAGCCGTCGGCGCGTCCCGTAATATTCCGACTACCGTGTGCCACAGCCGGGGGACATTGGGGGGCTTTCGTGCTCGATGCGAAGCAGCATCAGGGCAAGTTCGGCGAAGACTACGTCCGTGTGCTGGCCTCTGCGGCAGGGCTGCTCGTCGTGGAAGGCGATCTGGACGTGGACGGGGTCGATCTCGGGTTCCGCGCCACCGGCCGCTACGGACGGACGATGTCACCCACTGTCGAGGCCCAGATCAAGACATGGTCGAAGCCGTCCGTGTCGTCCGGCCACCTGAACTTCCGCGGGCTCAACGAACGGCAGTTCAACAAGCTCGCCGGTCCCGACTTCACCGTGCCGCGGTTCCTGTTCGTCATCTGCGTCCCCGCCGACAACCAGGCGTACGCGGCCATGAGCACCGACGGTGTGATGCTCCGTCACCTCGGCTACTTCGTCTCGCTCCGCGCCGAGGAGCCGATCAAGGACCCCGACCGTGACCGAAGGCGTCCGGTCAGAGTCCCGACAGCGAACGTGCTCACCGCCGCCTCACTGCGCCGGCTCACCGAGACGCAGTCCGACTGGTAGGGGAAGCGATGACGATTCCGCTGAAGGTCGACGACATCGCCAGCTATCTGGCGGACACGGGCTGGGAGCGGGATCCACAAGGCTGGCGCGGAGCGAGTGTGTGGCAACACCCGGGCGACTACGAGGTGCTGGTACCCGCTCGCGACGGGATGGGCGACAGCGACCGCCGATTACGGGAGATCCTGCGCTGTCTGTGCGCGCTGGAGGACCGGCCGGCGGGCGACATCGCCCTGGAGATCGCACGACCGCAGTTGGACAAGCAGTCCTTCCGCACGTTCCCCACCGGCCACGACCCCGGCTACACCTCGCTGCTCATGGGTGCGCAGACGGTGCTGGGCGTCCGCAACGCCCTGGCGGCGGCGGCGCGCACCGTCGTGCAGGGTCCGCACTTCGCCTTCGCCGGCCGGCAACCGGGCGTGGTGGGCGACCTTCTGCGCGCAGCCGAACTCGGCCCCTCCCGCGCCGGGAGCTACGTCATCGAGATCCGGGTGGCCGCGGACGCGACGGCCCGAACCCCGAGCGGGGAGCAGGTCACCGGTCGGGGCGTGCTGGTCCAGATGCTCGAAGCGGTGAGCGCGGCCCAGGCAGCCGTGGCGGCGGACGCGCCCGCGGCCTTCGACGAGACCGTCACGGCCGGCGTCTCCGCGGATCTGTGCAAGGCGCTCAGTGAGCTCTCCGGCCACGACCGGAGAGAGCCCTTCGAGATCGGCTTCCGGTGGGCGCGCTCGCAGCCACTCGATGTGCCGTCACACGTCGTCGCGTTCCCGGAGACCTCGGGATCGCTTCTGTACGCCGCGTCCCAGCGGCTCAGCGGTCTCAACGCCACCGGTGCCGCGACGGTCTCCGGCGTGGTCGAGGGGCTGTATGACGACTCCTCCGGCAACGACCGGTGGCGGATCAAGGTCCGCGGTGAGCTGCGCACCGAGCACACCGAACTGGTGCGGAGGGCCGTCTGGGTGCGGCTCCCGGACCAGGCCTCGTACGACCGTGCGATCACCGCGCATCGGGAACGGCAGGTGATCACCGTCATGGGCGAGTTGTCCAGCATGACCGGCCGGGTGGAACTGGTGCCCAGGCGGGGGTTCGACATCTGACCGGATTCCGGCTCATCGAGGAGGGGTACTGTGCCGACGGAGTTGACTGTACGGGATCATGCATCGCTGTTCGCCCTGATGGTGGTCGCACGGCCGGTGACCAACCGTGAACTGCGCGAACTCGCCGGCCTGGAGATCACCGCGGTGGTGCGACGGCGGGTGAACCAGGATGCCGAGCGGATCGTGACCAGGAAGCGCGGTGCGGTCAACACGCACCAGCTCACGCCTGCGGGCCGGACCTGGTGCGAGTCCGCCCTGGTGGTCGGACGCCCGGACGGAGCGAAGTTTCCGGCCGGGGTGCTCTACGCGGTGCTGGGCAACGTCGGACAGTACCTGGCCCGCTCCGGCACCAAGTTCGGCGAGTTCTTCCAGCCCGACGTCGAGGACTGGATCCGCGCGGTCTACACGGAACTCACCGGCCGCCGGAAACCGGGCAGCTGGGTCAGACTGTCGGCGCTGCGCCCATGGCTTGAGAGCTTGCCGCGAGGGGCCGTCGACGCCGAACTCGACCGGATGATCGAGCAGGACGACGTACAGCTGATGGGCGAGTTCAACCGGCGCACGCTCAGCGACGAGGACCGCAGAGCCGCCGTCGACATCGGCGGCGAACCCCGCCACCTGCTGCGGATCGGACCGGCGTGAACGGGGAACTCGCCGCCCTGGAAACGCTGTACATCAGCACCGCGCTGACCCAGGAGGAGATCTGGACACCGGTGACCTCCTACCACGTCGACGGCCTTCATCCCGAGGTGTTCCGGCGGCTGGGGAGGGCGATGGGCGCCGTCGAACGCGCCCACTCGCCGGTGGCGACCGTGGTGCGTGGCGAGACCGGCTCCGGCAAGACGCATCTGCTCGGCTGGACCCGCCACGAGATCCGGGAGCGCGGCGGCTCCTTCTTCTACATCAGGCTCGTCTCCGGCCGGAACTTCTGGGAGAGCACCACCGGCAGTCTCGTCGACAGTCTCTATCGGAAGGACGAGGGTGGCCAGGAACAACTGACTCGCCTGCTCGACGAGCTTTCGCGCCGGGCTCGCCTCGACACGGACACCCGTACCGCCGTCATTGGCCAGGGCGAGGTGACGCGCGCCCATGTCGACGCGTTCGTCCGGGGGATCCGGACCATCGACCGACAGGTGGGCAACGAGGCCGCGGACACGGCCCGCGCGCTGGCGCTCCTGGCCTCCGACGGCGATCCTGTGGAGATCGGCAGGGCCTACTTCGCGCTCAACGACGACGACGGGGACAAGCGCGCCGCCTGGGGGATGTCGCCGGGCGGGCGACCGGCCCAACTCGTCCTCCGCGATCTGACGCGACTGTTCGCCCTGGTCGGACCGCTGGTGTTCGCCTTCGACCAGCTCGACCCCCTGGTGTCCGCCGCGGAGACGTCGTCGCTGACGTCGCCCGCCTCCGGCGAGGGCCGGGCCGCGAAGCGGCTGAGCGGTGAGATCGCCACCGGCCTGATGGAACTGCGGGAGGAAGCCCGCCGGACCCTGCTGGTCGTGGCGTGCCACGAGGACACCTGGGAGCAGATCTCCCGGGAGGCGGTCCGGTCCGCCCTGGACCGGTTCGAGGTTC
Organism: Streptomyces sp. NPDC127119; assembly: GCF_042677425.1. Lineage (NCBI taxonomy): Bacteria > Bacillati > Actinomycetota > Actinomycetes > Kitasatosporales > Streptomycetaceae > Streptomyces > Streptomyces sp. NPDC127119. The sequence goes on from NZ_JBHXTO010000025.1 coordinate 9,084, forward strand.
TGCCGACGCTCGGCGCGATCCCCGACGAGGCCACCGCCGCCGCCATCGTCAGCAGCCGCTTCCGGCCCTCCTACGAGTCGCTGGGGTTCACTCCGAGGTATGCCACCTGGCCGGTCACCCCGGAGGCGCTGACCGAAGCCCCGCACCGCTACACCGCACGGCGGCTGCTCATCCGGGTCCAGAAGCACATCGAGGCGTGTCTGCAGACCCGCACGGCGGCCGAACTGACGTCCCTGGCGGGCGCGGAGCCCACGGCAGCCGCACCGCCCGCACCGGCGAGGGCCGTCAACCTGAGCACCCTGACGGAGACCTTCGACAAGCTCCGTGCCGACGCGGACGACCTCGGGCCGCTCGAACACGCGACCGAGGACGGGCGGATGCCCGCTCTGCTGGACGCGGGGCTGCGGAGTCTGCTCAGGGAACTGGGTGCCGACGAGACGCGGTTCTCCATCGAGACCGACTTCGGCCGCAAGGCGGCGTTGCACGCCCGGTTGCGCTATGTCATGGACGAGGCCAGCGAGAACGAATTCCACTGGTCCTTCCGGGCGATCGCCGCCAACAACGCCATCGCCGCCCAGAACCGGATCCGCAACGCGGCCGTCGAGGCCGGCCTGACGGCCGAACTGGCGAGCCGCCGGCTGATCCTGCTGCGGAACACGCCGTACCCGAGCGGCCCCAAAACCAAGGACATCAAGGACGACTTCGAGGCGCGGGGCGGGGTGTCGTTACCGATCGGCGCCGCCGACCTCCGGACCCTGGCCGCCCTCCGGGCCATGCTCGACGACCGTACGTCGGGCCTGGACGCATGGCTGCGACAGGAGCACCCCGCTTCCCGCATCGAGGTCTTCGCGCCGGTGCTGGGCGACCTGCGGCAGCATCTCGGCATCGCGACCACGGAAGCCGGCTCCAGGGTGGCGGCGGATGCGGCGGGCACACCGCAGGACGCCGAGCCCGCCCGTACCGAAATCGTCGTCGGAACCACCGTCCGGGGCGGCCGTTCGTTCGCGGTGCCCATGGAAGGGCTCCGGATGCACACCGCGGTGGTGGGCGCGGCGGGATCGGGCAAGACCGTCCTGATCAAGCGGCTTGTGGAGCAGTGCGCCCTGCGCGGCGTCTCGGTGATCGTGCTGGATCCGAACGACGACCTCGCACGGCTCGGCGACCCCTGGTCGCGCCCGCCGAAGGGGTGGACGGACGACCACGAGCGCGAGGCCCGACGCTATTTCGCGGATGTCGAAGTGGTGGTGTGGACACCGGGTCTGAACCGAGGACGTCCGATCTCCTTCCACCCGCTTCCCGACTTCGGTCCCGTCCTCGACGACGAGGACGACTTCCCCCGCCTGGTCAGGTCGACCGTGACCTCACTCGCCCCACATGCCGGTGTACGCGGCAGCAGTGCGCGCGCGACCCAGCAGCTGGGGGTCCTCAAACGTGCCCTCGAACGGTACGCGCGCGACGGCGGCAAGACCCTGGCCGGCTTCGTCGAACTGCTCGCCGAGCCCCCGGGCGACATCGTGAACAGCAGGACCGGTCGCTTCGCGGTTCAGATGGCGGACACGCTGGAAGCCGCGATGGAGACCGACCCGCTGTTCGGGGAGTCCGGCGCACCCGCCGATCCCGGCATGCTCCTGATCCCGTCGACGGGAAAGGCCGCCCGTATCTCGGTGATCAGCTTCACCGGCCTGTCCGGCGACGGACCGGCCCAATTCGTCAGCCGCCTCCAGGCGACCCTGTTCTCCTGGTTCAGGGCACATCCGGTCGGCGACCGTGCCCTGGGCGGGCTGCTGGTGATGGACGAGGCGCAGAACTTCGTGCCCTCCGGTGCGTCGAATCCGAGCAGGGACAGCACGGTCGAACTCATCCGCCAGATACGCAAGTACGGTCTCGGGATGGTCCTCGCCTCACAGCTCCCCAGGGGGATCCACAACCAGGCGCTGGGCAACACCGTGAACCAGTTCATCGGCCGACTCACAGGGCCCGCCCACATCGAGGCGGCCAGGACCATGGCTCAGGCGCGGAACGCGGTCCTCGACAACCTCGCCGGTCTCAAGGCCGGCCAGTTCAACGCCGCAGGCGAGGGGACCGGATTCAGCAAGATCGAGGTGCCGATCTGCCTCAGTCACCACGATGTGCCGCTCACGGAGGACGAGATCGTCGAGCGAGCCCGCCGGGGTACCTGAGCGGTCGTGCGGCGGTGAGCGCGTCCGGGGCCGTGCCGGGATCCTGGCGTGTCGCCCGATACGGGCTACCTGGCCTGCGAGAACGCAGTGTGTAGCGGTGCGCCCCCGGCAGGACTCGAACCTGCGGCCAAGCGCTTAGAAGGCGCCTGCTCTATCCACTGAGCTACGGGGGCCGGGTGTGGTGGCCTGTGGTGCTGGTGCCCGGGTATGGGCGGGCTGTGACCTTGCCGGGGACAAGGATAGAGCTCCTGGGTCCCTGCGCCTCGCGCTTCCCCTCCGTGGCTCGATGTGGAGGTTCAGTGAAGCGGTCCTGATAATCGCAGGCAGGTACGAATCGTGCATCGCTTTTGGCGCCTCACGCCCCGGGTGTTGTGCACTCGTTATGCCTGCGCCCCAGTCGTCCCTTAGGCCCCGTGTGTCCAATCGGCGCGCAGACATGCCCATATGCTTTAGAAAGCCTGCAAAATTGGGCATTCTTCGCATGTGGTGACCTTGGACGTACGGCCCCAGCTGCTCGACGCACTCTCCGCCCTGCGCGACCGTGTCGCCGCCGCACGCTTCCCGCTGCCCCTGGCGGGGGCTCCACGCGCGCGTGCGAACCGCGACGAACTGCTCGCGCAACTCGACGACTATCTCGTGCCCCGGTTGAGAGAACCCGAAGCACCCCTGCTCGCCGTGATCGGAGGATCGACCGGGGCGGGCAAGTCGACGCTGGTCAACTCCCTTGTGGGACGGCGGGTCAGCGAGGCCGGGGTGCTCCGGCCCACGACGCGTACTCCGGTGCTCGTGTGCCACCCCGAGGACCATCACTGGTTCAGCGGGATGCGCGTACTGCCCGACCTCACGCGCGTGTGGATGCCCCAACAGGACATCGACGACGATCCGCTGCTGCCCGGCGAGGAGGACATGCGCGTCCTGCGCATCGAGACCGCCGACACCCTTCCCCGGGGGCTCGCGCTCCTCGACGCGCCCGACATCGACTCCCTGGTGGCCAGCAACCGGGTGCTCGCCGCCGAGCTCATGTGCGCGGCGGACATCTGGGTGATGGTCACCACGGCGGCACGGTACGCCGACGCGGTGCCGTGGCATCTGCTGCGTACCGCGAAGGACCATGACGCCACCCTCGTCACCGTGCTCGACCGGGTGCCCCACCAGGTGGTGTCCGAGGTCTCGCGGCAGTTCGGCGCGCTCCTCGCCAAGGCGGGGCTGGGCGACGTGCCCCGTTTCACGGTGCCCGAGCTGCCCGAGTCGGCCTGGGGCGGGGGACTGCTTCCGGCCACCGCCGTGGCGCCCCTGCGCGCCTGGCTGGCCCAGCAGGCCCAGGACCCGGGCGCCCGGCACCGGACCATGGCACGTACCGCGTACGGGGCGCTCGACTCGCTCAAGTCACGGATGCCCGAACTGGCCTCCGCCGCCGCGGCCCAGTACGCCGCCGCGCTGCGGCTCACCGCGGCCGTCGACGGGGCGTACGACAGCGAGTACACCCGTCTGCGGGGCTGGCTGCAGGCCGGGGCGGTCCTCGCCGGGGGCGCGCTCAAACGGTGGCGCAGCTACCCGCTGGACTCCAGCGCCGGTGAACTGCTGGACGCGCTCGTCGAGAGCCTGGCCGCACTCCTGCTGTGCGCCGTCACCGCGGCCGACGAGCGCATCGACGAGGCGTGGCGGCGCGAACCCGCCGCGGGCGCCCCGGGGCTGACGGACCGCGATCCCACGCTGGAGAGCGCCGAGCACCGTATCGGAATGGCGGCCCGGCGCTGGCGCCGCGTCCTGGAGGAGTACGCCGAGGACGAGGTACGTGCCCTGGAGAAGAGCGTCGCGCCGGATCCCGAGGCGGTGGCCGCGCTGGTCGCCACCGCGCTCCTGGGCGGCCGGCGGGCGCGTTCCGCGGGCGAGGGGCTCGCCGAGCGGATCGGCGCGCACGGGGCGCTGCGGCTGCGTGACAAGGGCGGCCGGCTGCTCACCGACTACCTCGACAAGGCGCTGCACGACGAACGGGAGCGGCGGCTCGCCCCGCTCGACGCACTCGACGTACACCCCGAACCCCAGGCCGAACTCATCGCCGCGCTGTCGGTACTGCAGAAGGAGAGGTGACCGCGGTGACCGCCGTCACGGACCACACGGATCACGCCGACCAGCCGGGGGACGACGACGCCCGCAAGAAGGGCCCCGGCGGGGAAATCGTGCGCAAGGAGAGGTCCGGCAGGGAAGCCGGGCACAAAGAGAGGGGTGATTCCGGGCGGGACGCTCGGGACGCACGGGACGCTCGGGAGACTACGGGGGTGGGCTCCGGGGCGGGTTCCCGTTCCGACACCGGCTCCGGCTCCGGAGGCGCGGACGTCGCGGGCTCCGCGGACGCGCTGGGCGGCTGGGACGACGGGCTGATCGCGCGGCGCGTGTCCGCCACGGCCGAGGGACACGCCAGGCCCGTACAGGAGACCGTCGTGGACAACAGGCCGCCCGTGGTGGCCCCCCTCGCGTACGACGGGCCGTTGCGGTCCCGTCTCGACGCGCTGCGCGAACTGGTGGGGCTCTCCAGGACGCGGCTGGACAGCCGGACCCTCGCCGAGGCGGGGCAGGTCCTGGACGAGGCCGCGGCGCGGCGCAGGCTCTCGGGGCAGCACACCGTGGTCGCCATCGCGGGAGCCACCGGGAGCGGCAAGTCGCAGCTCTTCAACGCGCTCGCCGGAGTGGCCATCTCGGAGACCGGGGTACGCAGGCCGACCACCGCCGCCCCCATCGCGTGCAGCTGGAGCGACGGCGCGGCCGGGCTCATCGACCGGCTCGGCATCCCGGGGCGGTTGCGCCGCCGGCCGCTGCAGAGCGCCGAGGCCGAGGCGCAGTTGCGCGGGCTCGTCCTGGTGGACCTGCCCGACCACGACTCGGCGGCCGTCCAGCACCGGGAGCACGTGGACCGGATCCTCGGGCTCGTGGACGCCGTCATCTGGGTCGTCGACCCGGAGAAGTACGCCGACGCGGTACTCCATGAGCGTTATCTGCGGCCGATGGCGGGCCACGCGGAAGTCACCTTCGTGGTCCTCAATCAGGTCGACCGGCTGCCCGGGGACGCCGCCGACCAGGTCCTCGACGACCTGCGGCGGCTGCTCGACGAGGACGGGATCGCGCTCGGCGAGTACGGCGAGCCGGGCGCGACCGTCCTCGCCCTGTCCGCGCTCACCGGGGACGGCATCGGGGAACTGCGCGAGGTGCTCGGGCACTTCGTGGCCGAACGGGGCGCCGCGGCCCGCCGGATCTCCGCCGACGTGGACGCGGCCGCGGTGCACCTGTGGCCCGTCTACGCCAACCGGCGGCAGGCGGGGCTCAGCGAGGAGGCACGCGACGAGTTCGCCGATCGGCTCGCCGACGCGGTCGGCGCCACGGCGGCGGGCGAGGCCGCCGAGCGCGCCTGGCGCCGCAACGCCAACCGCGCGTGCGGCACGCCCTGGCTGCGCCTTTGGCGCTGGTACGAGGACCGGCGCGAGCCCGCGACGGGACGGCTGTCCGTACGGTCGTACGACGACGAGGAGGCCACGGCGCGCCAGCGCGTCGAGCAGGCGGTGCGCACGGTGGCCGAGCAGGCGACCGACGGACTGCCCGCGCCCTGGGCACAGGCGGTCCGTGAGGCGGCCGTACGGGGGTCGCAGGGGCTGTGCGAGGCCCTGGACGAACTGGCGGTACGGGCCGGGACACCGGTCGGCAGGCCGCCGCGGCCGGGCTGGTGGCCGGCCGCCGTACTCGCGCAGGCGGCCATGACCGTCCTTCAGGTCGTCGGTGGGCTGTGGCTGTTGGCCCAGGTCATCGGCTTCATGTCGCCGAACCTCGGGGTGCCCGTGCTGCTGATGGTCATCGGCATCGTGGGCGGCCCGGGCGTCGAGTGGGCCTGCAGACTCGCGGCGAACGGGCCCGCGCGGCGGTACGGGTCCGAGGCGGAACGGAAATTGCGGGAGGCGGCGTCGGGATGCGGCCGGGCCCGGGTTCTCGATCCGGTGGCGGCGGAGTTGCTGCGGTACCGGGAGGTGCGGGAGCAGTTTCTGCGGGTCTCGGGGGTCACCGTGTCGGCGGGGTGAGGTGAGAGGGGGGGAGGGGGAGGGAAGCGAGAGGGGGAGGGAGGCGAGAGGGTGCGGGCGGAGACTCTCGTTCGGGTGGCGGAGTTGTCCACAACCGGGGGACGGCCCACAGGGCTCAGCGGGTTCGGACGGACCGAGGCAGTCTGAGGTCTCGGCGGACACGACGTGATCGTGACGTGATCGCGAGGCGGTCATGGCGCGGTGATGAGGCGCTCATGGGGAGGTCGACGCATGAGCACCGGGTCGCGTCCGCCGGGACGGACGGACGCAGCCGTACGGGACGAGCCCGTGCGCGTGGGCAGGGAGGGCTTCCGCGATGAACGAGACGATGGTGTGCGTGGTGGGGAACGTGGCGACACAGCCGGTGTTCCGGGAGACGGCGGCAGGTCCGTCGGCGAGGTTCCGGCTGGCGGTCACGCAGCGGTTCTGGGACCGGGAGAAGAGCGCGTGGCGGGACGGGCACACCAACTTCTTCACGGTGTGGGCCAACCGGGCGCTGGCGGCGAACGTGCAGGCGTCCGTGTCGCTCGGGGAGCCGCTGATGGTGCGAGGCAGGCTGAAGGTCCGCTCCGAGCAGCGCGACGGGCAGTCGTGGACGGGCGCGGACATCGAGGCCTCGGCGATCGGGCACGATCTGGCGCGCGGTACCGCGGCGTTCCGGCGATCGCTCAGGGGAGACCAGGCGCCGGAGCAGGTGCCCGGCCAGTCGTCGGGCGGGGCGGCCCGACCGGAGCCGAACTGGGAGACGGAGCCGGCCGATCGGGCTGATCCGGCCGAGCAGACCGATGGGGTCGAGCCGACTGATGCGGCCGAGTCGGCCGACGGGGCCGAGCCGACCGGGCGGAAAGGTCTGCGGCGGCAGGAACCGGCGTTGGCGGGATGACTGACGTGGTGACCGACTGCGGTGACTGACTGCAGTGACTGACCGCGGTGACTCTGCGTGTTGAAATCTCGGCCTGACCGAAGTGCGGCTTATCGGCGAATGTGTTGCGAACGGTCCCAGTGGATTTGTCGATAAGCGAGGCCCTCAATCGGCCCTGGCGATAACGATTCCGATTCGGATCACTGATCGGATGACATGACCGGGGAGGGAGCTGCGCCCCGTCCTTAGGATGCCGGGCATAGCTCTCGGGGCTGCTGATTCCGCTGGTGGGACCGTAACCCTCCAGTTCAACGGGTCCCGCTCGAAAGGGAATTCTGTGCTTTCTTCGTTCTCTGCGCCGTCCGTGCACGGGCGAGGTGCCGCTGCCGCCCGCCTGGCCGCGGTAATGCTCGTGTCCGGCCTCGTCGCCGTGAGCGCCGTGACCGCGGCCGGTGCGGCCGTCGCGGACGAAGTCCCTCTGAGTCAGGGCGGTGCGACGGCCACGATAGGCGGCCTGAAGACGTCCGGGCCCGCGGTCATCCACGAGGAGGGCGGGGACAAGCAGGTCTCCGCCGGGCTCTTCGAGATGTCCGTGGACAACGGCGGCACGCTGCAGACCTACTGCGTCGACATCTACAGCCCGACGCAGAAGGACGCCAAGTACCAGGAGACCCCCTGGAGCGGCACGTCGCTGAACGGGAACCCCGACGCGGGCCGGATCCGCTGGATCCTGCAGAACTCCTACCCGCAGGTCAACGACCTCGCCGCGCTGGCCGAGAAGGCGGGCGCGAAGGGTCTCACGCAGCAGGACGCGGCGGTCGGCACGCAGGTGGCGATCTGGCGGTACTCGGACGGCGCCGACGTGGACGCCGTGGACCCGCAGGCGGAGAAGCTCGCCGACTATCTGCAGCGCAGCGCACGTGACCTGGCGGAGCCCGCCCCGTCCCTGGAACTGGATCCGCCTGCGGTATCCGGTCGCCCGGGCGAACTGCTCGGCCCGGTCACCGTGCGCACCAACGCGGCCGGGGTGACGGTGACGCCGCTCGCCGACGCCACGAGCGGAGTGAAGGTCGTCGGCCGGGACGGCAAGGAGATCACGTCCGCGACCGACGGCAGCGAGCTGTTCTTCGACGTGGCCGAGGACGCCCCGGACGGTTCGGCCGCGCTGACGGTGCAGGCCTCGACCACCGTGCCGGTCGGGCGGGCCTTCGCCTCCGAGACGAGGAGCCAGACCCAGATCCTGGCCGGCTCCAGCGAGTCGACGGTCTCCGCGGCGGCGACCGCGAACTGGGCCGGCGCCGGGGCGATACCCGCGCTGTCGGCCGAGAAGAACTGCGCGGAGGGCGGCCTCGACGTCACGGCGGTGAACGAGGGCGACGAGCCGTTCACCTTCGAGCTGCTGGGCACCGAGCACACCGTCGAGGCGGGCGCGTCACAGACCGTGACGGTTCCGCTGCAGGAGGACCAGGCGTACGACTTCACGGTCGAGGGGCCCGGCGGCTACGAGAAGCGGTTCCAGGGCGTCCTCGACTGCAAGACGCAGAGCGGCGCCGCAGCCGAGGAGACCGTCCGGACACTGAACGAGCCGAGCCCCGCCACGGTGGGCGGCACGGCCGCCACGACCACGGACCTCGCCGAGACCGGCACGTCGAGCGCGACCCCGGTGATAGCCGGAATCGCCATCGGCCTGGTCCTGATCGGCGGCGCCACGATCCTCTTCATCCGCAAGAAGAAGACACCCACGCAGGACTGAAGGCCGGGGAGGAGTTGAACTGGGGCGCCCGGTACCAGGGCGCTCGGGTTCCAGCTTCGTGAGCGCCGCGAAAACGGCCCCCGGAACGAGAAGTCGCACCTTGACAAGTCAACAGTGAGTCACCGGACATAAACTCATTGTTGCGCCGACTGCTCAAGGCCGACCGCGGTGTCCCAGCTCAGCGGCCTCCGCCATACGCGTTTCCCCCGAGGGGTGGCGGTACGGCAAGATGGGGTGTTACTTGCCGCAGGAGGGCATGAAACAGCCCCTCACCAGCAGGTTTCCTGCCGATAAGGGGTCGTGTCAGGCGGCTTGGGCCGTCCCTGGGCCGTCATGAGCGTGACCGGCGGCCCGGTACATCGCGGAGATGGCTTTCCGGGTCCGCGTCTCGCTGGACGGCATGAGGTGCGTGTAGACGCGAAGCGTGAATCCCGGGTCGCTGTGACCGAGGTAGAGGCTCAGCGCTTTGATGTTCTCCCCAGCGTCCAAGAGCACCGAAGCGTAGAAGTGCCGTAGAGCGTGCATGCCGTGTTCGCGTGCCGCTGCGTACCGCTGCCCCTTCTCGGGGACGGGGATGATGCCGGCTGATGCCAAAGCGGGCTTCCAGGACTGGTCATTGAAGGCTTGGCTCCAGATGGCCGCACCGCTGCCGCTCGTGAAGACGAGCCGACGCGTGACCTTGGGGCCGGTGGGAGTCAGCCAGGGCAAGGTCACCTCCACGGGCGGGAAGCGTTTCATGTGCTCCTGCAGTCCGGCCGATACCTCGGGATCGAGCGGAACGTCCCGGACCTTGCCGCGCTTGGGCGGGGCGAAAACGAGCGTGCCACGGACCTTCTTCACCTGCTGACGCACGTACAGCCAGCCGAGATCTCCGATGTTGTCGTCGGCCAGACCGAAGATCTCCCCTTGACGCAGCCCGCATCCGGCGCCGGGGTCGACCATGGCTTGGTAGCGGTCTGGGAGACCAGCCCGAACACCGAATATCTGCTCAGCGGACCACGGATGCACTCGTGTCGGCACAGGACGGGGCGCCTTGACCGATCGCGCCCGGCAGGGATTCGAGGCCAGGAGACGGTCATCCACGGCCGCGTTCAGCACGGAAGAGACCGCGTCGAAGATGAGACGTCGGTACTGCGCGGACGTCACGGCGTCTTCGAGCTGGCGGTTCCAGTCGCGGATGTGCTCCGGCTGGAACGACCCGATGGGGCGAGTACCGAGGTACGGCAGTGCGTGAAGCCGTAGCCGTCCCTCCACGGCCGCGCGGCTAGTGAGATCGGTCGTGAGGGCGCCGAGCCAGCGTTCCGTGTACTCGCGGAAGGTGACGCGGCCCGCCTTCGGGTCGATGTACTGCCCGCGAGCCATGTCCGCTTCGATGTTGGTCAGCCAGGTGTCGGCCAAGCGCTTCTGTTTGTCGGGGAAGCTCTTGGACTTCTCGGTGCCGTCCGGGCCTATGTAGCGGGCCCGGTACCGCAGACCCATGCCGTGGCGTTCCGTCTGAACCTTGCGTGTCTTGCCGTCCGAGCCGATCTCGACTCGGAACCAGCGGTCTTGGATGTGCCCAGCCATCAGGCCGCCTCCCCGAGTTGCGAGTCGACCCAAGCCCGTACGTCGGTCGGGTCGAAGCGCAGGTGCCGGCCGACCCGGAAGCCACGAGGCCCGGTCCGCTTGCGCCGCCACTGGTAGACCGTCTCGATGCTGGGCAGCTCGAACATCTCCACCAGGTCGTCAGGAGTGAGGAAGCGGTTCGGCAGCTCCGAGACCATGGTCACCACCCCTCCTCTACGGCGAGCGTGCGTAGCGCCTCACGGGCGGTTTCACGGTTGAGTTGCAGGTCCCGGGCGATGGTGGCGGCGAGTGCGGATTCGCCGGGGGTGTGGCCGTGCCCGGCGTACTGCCAGTCGGCCAGGACGAGGACGGTGTCCGGCTCGATGTCGTCCAAGCCGAGGGATTGGCGTTCCTGGGCGGCGCGGAAGTCGGCGCGGGCCTGCCGGAGCTCCCCGAGGGTGGTCGAGTAGCGGCGGGACTTGGAGGAGAAGTGGCCGCGGAAGCCGAGCATGTGAGCCCAGGCCCAGAGCCGCCGGTCCGGATACAGCGGGTCGAGTCGCTTGCACGCTTCGATCAGGCTGCGGGTGTGGTCGGGAACGCCGTGGCGGTCGAGTTCGGAGAGTTCGCCGATGCGGCGATCGATGGAGCCGGTGTTCTCGGCGGCCTTGGTGGCGTACTTGGCAACGTACGAGGCCACGGCTTGTTCCGTGATGTCGGAGCCGTCGCCGAACGCCTTCACGGGCCGCACGTCGAGCTGAGTGCCCCACTGGAAGGTGCGGGCGGGCTCGTCCTCGATGGCAGGCACAGAGACAGAGGTGTACGAGTGCGCGGCGGCGGACTTGATGGCATTTGAGAGCAGGTCAGCCGATGCCCAGAACGGGGGCGGGGTGTCGGGCCCGTCCGGACCATCGATGCGGATTACGGCGTGGAAGTGCAGGGCGCCGCGCTTCTGGAACTCGGCGACCTTTCCGTACGAGAGCCGAGCGACCTCCTTGAGCTCGCGTTGGGTGAGGCCGGCGCGGACAGCGATCTCGCGGCGCAGTCGGTTGGTGAAGCGCTGCCACAGCTGTCCGGCGTAGTTGTTGAACAGGACGGCGCCCGCGTAGTCGTACGTCTTCGGATCGAGTGCCGTGCCGAGCACGGGGGCGTCCGACGGGTGGCGGGTGCCGCAGCGGCAGGTGCCCCGGTCGGGACGGTTGTGGACCGGTCCGAAGGACGGAGCGGTGAGGGTGGCGAAGACGCGGGGGTGGTCGCGAACGGTGGCGGGGATGTCTCGGCGGTCGTCCCCGGCCAGGCCCGCGCGGATGAGGTGGTAGGTGTCTCCGGCGTACGTCCAGGCGCAGGAGGGGCAGCGGGAGGCGCGGCGGTTTCCGCAGGCGACGCGCAGACGTCCGCCGGGCTCGTTCTCGGTGGAGTAGCGGTGCAAGCTCTCGCCGGTCGTCTTGTCCTTGGCGAGGGTCCAGCCGGTGAGGTGGATCGGGTCGGCGCAGCCGCCGGTACGGCGAATCTGCTCCTGCCAGCGGTCGAAGTCGTCGGCCGAAGCCACCCTCAGCAGGTCGCCGAGGGTGATCGGGTTGAGGAGGACGTCAGGCACGGGCGCCCTCCCCTGCGGTCGAGCGGCGGCAGGTACCGGTGCCGTGGCAGGCCGGGCAGTTGGCGGTGATGATCCGCAGGTGGCCGTGCCGGTCACGTCCGCCGAGGGTGATGGCGACGGAAGCATGACCGTTGCAGTTCGAGCAGATGTGAGCCTGCGGGTGGCTGTGCGGGGGCATGCTGGGGGTTCCTTCCGGTTGCGAGATCGGAGAGGGGCACGGCTCCCGGGCGGCGGAGACTTGGCGGTTGAGGCCGCCCGGGAGTAGGTCAGCGGTGCTTCGCCTCGCTCGTGATGAGCGAGCGGATGACCAAGGCGCAGATGGCGACGGACGCACCAGTGATGGCGACCGCCAGGAGCATCGAGACGAGTACGGCGCCGACGACCAGGACGACGGCCGTGCCGCTTCCGACGAGGGCGACGACGACGCCAGGGGTGAGCTGAACAGTCGGCTGAGTCGGAGCAACAGGTACGGGCGCGGGGGCTGGCGGGGTGTGCTGGATGATGGCCGTCGGCTCGATGACGACGGGCGGGGTGATGAAGCCGGTGGGCTGCGGCATGGCTGGGATCTTCGGGCGGAACATCAGCGGATCTCCCTTCGGGGCGGGTTACTTGACGGCGGTGTCGATGACCGGGGCGAGGAGGCTGTCCGCGATGAGGTAGCCGCCGAGGAGCAGCACCAGGACCAGCCAGAACGGCGGGCGGATGAGCTTGACGCCGAGGTAGCCGACGGCGGCAAGGGCGAGCCAGAGCGGGACGTCCACGGGGCGGGCTCCTATCGAGCGGTGCAGCGGTGGGTACGGGCGGCGAGCTGGGCGGCGGTTGCGCTGCCGTAGTCGGCGGACCAGCCGCACCGGTCGTTCGTGCACACAGCGGCGTGTTTGGTCTGGCCATTGCGGTCGCGGTGGGTGCCGATCTGCACGGGCCCGATCCGCATCACGGAGTGGAAGTGGTCGCGAGCAGGCATGTCGGTGGCGCTCCCTTCTGATCAGGCGAGTTGGGCGGCGATGGCGTGGGCGAGCTGGGGTGGAACGCCGAGGCGTGCGCGCAGGGTGTCGAGGTCGATCCGGGTGCCGGTGCGGGCGTGGTGGTCGGCGGCGACTTTCCGGGCGTGGTCGACCAACGCGGCCGGAACCGGCGGGGCCGCGGTGACGGGCAGAGCCGGGGCAGGTTCCGGAGCTGGGACCGGACCAGCGGCCGAGAGCGCGGGAATTTCCTCGGACTCGGGCACCGCGGCTGGCACGGATCCCGGCTCAGGCGAGGCGACTGGTTCGGGGCAGGTCTCGGACTCCGGTGCAGTGGCCGGCGCTTCGGGCGCCGCCGGGTGGTCGTTGGCGGAGTGGGCCAGGAGCGTGCCGCCCATGAAGGCCAGGGCGGGCCAGGCCGCGACGAGGATGCTCAGCCAGGCCGGGACCCGGTCCAGGTCGAGGAGCCCGGCGGTGGCGATGTTGGCGCCGAGCGAGGCGACCAAGGCGATGACGAACCAGCACCAGGCCAGCCGGGATGGCCCGTCGGAGCGCAGTCGTCGCCAGGCGGCGACCAGGAGCAGGTCAACGCTGATCGGGTAGGCCCAGGCTTTCCAGCCGCTCTGTCCGGCAGCGGCGGCCAGGTCGTGCAGGTGGGCGAAGGAGAGTGCCCCGGCAATGACGGCTTGGACGAGTACGGCGTCGACTCGGAGGGCGGGGCGGGCCATCACGGCTCCTTCCGGCAATGAGGCATGGAGGGGGTAGGGACCTGGCGCGAGGGACGGTCGCGCCGACCGGGAGTGCAGAGAGGATCAAGCGGTGGCGGAGGCCGTCTTGGACAGCGGCACTCGGGCCGAGGGCAGCGGAGCGACCACGGGCCGGAAGGGCTCCAGGGCGGGCAGGTCCGGGGTCCGGTCGGCGTGCTTGTTGCAGATGTTCACGGCTTGGCGCAGCGAGGTGTGCGGGGCGCGGATGCGGGCCCAGCCGCCGGAGGAGTCGCCGGTGACGGCGATGCCGGGGGTTTCGGTGGGGATCTGGATGGCGGCGAGGACGGCATCCGGGGCGATGTCGCCGAAGGCCATGTTCGCGGAGGATTCGTCGTTGACGCGGTGCGCGGTGCGGCCGGTGAGCTGGGCACGGAGCATGGTGATGCCCTTGCCGAGTTCGGAACCGAAGCGCTGCCCGCAGATCTCCAGATAGATCCCGGAGGCACGGCCGAGCTGGGCGAGCCGGACCAGAGCGGTGACGATGCGATCCCGGCGCTTCTCCTGATCCTTGGTAGCGAACAGGGCGAGTTCGGCGACTTCGTCAACCAGGACGACGACCGGGACCGGGCGCATGTCGGCGGGCAGGTCCCAGATGTCTGCGGCGATCTGTGCGTCCGGAACGTTGACGCTGATGCGTTGCTGAGCGCGGATGAGTTGGTAGACGTCCTCCATGTGCGTCACGAGTGCTTCGAGAAGTTCGAGGGCGGTATCCGGGTTGTCGGCGAGCGCGGAGAAACGCCGGGCCAGCGGGAAGAGTTCGACGCCCTGCTTGCAGTCGATGCCGACCAAGGCGACGTCCTGCGCGGCGAGTCCGGCAACAAGGTTGCGCTGATACACGGACTTCCCCGACTCGGTGGCGCCGAGCGTTAGCCCGTGCGGCACGGCCCGGTAGTCGCGGTAGTGGACCGAGCCGTCCTCACGTAACGCGACCGGCACCCGCATCGGCCGGGGATCGGCGACGGCCGGCATCTGTACTCGCTTGAGCACGTCGTAGCCGGTCATGCGTACCTCCACCACGCCGGAGCGCAGTTCACGGGAGGTCACGCCGTACATGCCGAAGGAGTGGCGGAGCCGGTCCGACGCGGCCGAGACGTCGAAGGCGTCCTGACCCGGGCGAAGCTTGAGGCGCAGTACCAGGCCCGTACGGGTGGGCCGGACCCGCAGGATGCGCGGGACACGAGACTCGGGCACCGGTCGGTTGGTGATCCGGGCCAGGGCCAGGCGCCACCGGGAGGGCGGCACCGTCAGCCCGCAGGCGTCCATCACCGAGACGTAGCGGACCAGGACCCGCAGGACGGCGAACGTGACGCCGAAGACGAGCCAGTACCAGGCGGGGCGTCGCCACCGCAGGAGACCCGCAGTGGCGACGACCAGCATCAGGACGATCAGGAAGGCAGTCATGATCAGGCCGCCTGCGAAGCCGGGCCCGCGACAGCCAGCGAGGTGACCGCGACCACGCGGAAGGCGATGCCGTGGCGCTTCTGGCCGTTGAACTCGTTCTCCCACGGCCGGGCGATCAGACCGGTCAGCGCGACCGGGGTGCCCATGACCAGCTCCTCGGAGACGCCCGACTCGGGAACGGTCAGAGAAAGGATCTCCACCTCGTTGTTCGCCGCGAACATCACGTCCACGGTCAGCAGCTTCGCGCCGGTCTCGGCGTCCATGGCGATCTCACCGGTCCGGCGGTCCTTCAGCTTCGTCTGCGGAGCCTTGGCGACCATCACGGTGGCGTTGGAAGTGTCGACGGGGATCTGACGCATTATGGAACTACCTCTCTGAGGGTGGGAGCGGCGTACTTACTTGGCGGTGGGGACGCCGCTCCTGTGCGTTGACGGGTGGCCCGCAGCGAAGCCGTAGGCACTCACACCGTCCGTCTGGTGCGCACCAGTAGATTGCAACTGGTGCGCACCAGAAGTCAAGCGCTGTACTGACTCCGGTGGTGCAACTCGCTTTGCTGCGACACTTCTAGAGAAGCGCTCGCGCCAACGATTCGGTAGCCAACAGGGGTTAACACGCGTCTCGTTAACCCCTGCCGACCTGCACCGATGTGAGGCATGCTGCTGTTACGGCTCAACACCCCATGCGGAGCGGCACAGGTGATGAACGGACTCAAGACAGCAAGAACCGCGCGCGAGTGGTCGCAAGAACGTCTGGTGCGCGAGATCGAACGTCATGCGCGTCAGCACATGCTCAGCGTCGCGTCGACAGCGAGCCTGCGCGTGTACGTCTCGGAGTGGGAGAACGGCCGGCGAGCCATCTCGACCCGATACGCAAGCATCCTCCGCGTCCTCCTGGGCGTCACGGACGACGAGTTGACCGGCAAGCCGGAGGCACCAACCAGCGGCTCCGCAGTCGACGGTTACGACGAACTCATGGGCCGTATCGACGCGGCCCGCAACGTCAGCCAGACCATGGTGAAGACGTTCATGGACCAGACCGAACTACTGCGGACCATCGACCGGCAACTCGGCGCTGCGAGCCTTGTCGACCAGATGACCGCGCACCTGTCGACGCTGGAAGACGCCCTCACGTTCGCCGTACTGCCCGAGACGCGACGCCCGGTAGCCGTGGCGTTAGCCGGAGCGGCGACCTTGGCGGCATGGCAGGCACTCGACGTTGGAGCGGTCGAACGAGCTTGGCGCCACTACGAGTTGGGCAAGCGGGCCGCACAGGAGGCAGACGAGCCGATGTATCTGGCTCACGCCACCGCGGAGCAGGCGTACGTACTCTGCGATGCGGGCCGGGCCCCGATGGCTGTCGAGTTGGTACGAGACGCCCAGCGACTCGGCGGCAAGGCCATGTCCCCGCGGCTCAGGGCATGGCTGCACGCGGCCGAGGCCGAGATCTGCGCAAGAGCAGGGCTCCAGGATGAGTGCCGGCGCGCACTCGACAACGCGGTGAAATGCCTACCGTCGGGCGAGGAAGCCCGCGACCCCGACATGCTGAGCATCTTCCTGAACGGCGGTCACCTGGCCAGGTGGCGAGGCAACGCACTGGCCCTGATAGGCGATGAGGAAGCGGTAGGCAGCCTGTACACGGCCTTGGAAGCGACCGATCCGACGTTCATCCGGGCATCAGCAGGACTGCGCTGTGATCTCGCGCAGGCGCACGTGGCCCGCGGCGAGTACGACCAGGCGCACGAGCACCTGCGCCAGGCACGCTTGGTGGCAAGCCGTACGGGGTCCGTGCGTCACCGCCGCCGAATCGAACAGCTCACCCAGCGGCTGTAGGCGAAGCGCCGGCACCGCGGGAAGCAAGCACGTGCAGCAGGGCAACAAGGGTTCCCGACCCCATGAGTTCCCCACGAGCCATCAGGCCAGGAATGTCAGCGAGGGGAACCCAGGCGATGTGCCCGGCTTCTTCCAGGTCGGTCGGTTCGCCGACGAGCTTTGCGCCCTGGCCCACGAAGATCTCATGCGGCGAATCGACCATGCCGACCATCGGCTGATAGGTGATCACGTGCTCAAGCCCGTCAGGCCGCCAGCCGGTCTCTTCCTCGACCTCACGCAGAGCCGCCTGCAAGGAGTTCTCACCCTCGTCGACGATCCCGCCAGGGAGCTCCCAGCCGAAGGACTGGGGGACGAAGCGGTACCGCCACATCATCAGGACACGGTCCTGATCGTCGATGACGGCAGCGATGGCCACGTGATGCAGGCGTACAACGTGATGCTCGAAGCGCTCAACGCCGGGCGGCTCGACATCGACGAGACCGAGCTTCACCCAACGGTTGTCGTACAGAGTCCGCTCACCATGGATCTGCCAGGGCTCGACGTCCGTCGGGGCCTTGGTGGTTACGGACCGATCGGGTACGCGGTAGGAGCTACGGCCGTGCACTTCGACGGTGCCCTCGGCGACCAGCCTCGCCAGCACCTGACGAAGGGCCGTGCGGCCGATCTCCAGTTCGTCGGACAGGGTCCGCTCTGACGGGAGCTTGGCACCGGGGTGGTACTTGCCTGTCGTGATCCACTCGCGAATCGTGCGGTAGACCCGCTCAGACTTCGGTCCCATCCCGTGAGCACGCTCCTTGTCGTCGGGTTATGTCGGCACGCACAACAAGCGTAGCCCTGACCTGCTCACGTGAGTAGGTCGTCCGACGGCGATGATCAAAGGTGCTCAGAGTGCGCGGTAGAACTTTCCCTACTTCATCAAGGCGGCTCGCTCCGCTCCCCGCGCGCGGCCCGGCCCCCGGCCGGGCCTGCGCTCCTGTCTCCGCCCCGCTCCAGCCCGGCCGGCGTCCGTGCCGCGCGCCCAGCATGCAGCTGCCTGACGCAAGAAAAGGGGTACGCCGTGGCTGGGGGTCGGCTCCACGGCTTTAGGCAGCCACTTTGGCGCGAGCCTCGAAGATCATGGCCCCCACGTCGTGCTTTACCGGGCAGGTCCGCAGACTGCCCGACGCGCCGGAAGCTTACGGGGCCATGATCACTCGCGCCAAAGCAGCTCCAGCCCAAAGCCGCTCCACCGACCAGGTTACTCAGCAGCGCCGATTCATCCACCCTGGCGGCCAGGTTCTGCGGGCATGCGAATCCTTGCACCACTAGCGCCCCTACTTCAGCACATCTACGTCCGTATTCCGGACAACGCTACCCGCGCAACACTCTCGGAGCACTGCGTGACAGTGCTCTAGCGGGCAGCGGGCCTGCGCAGCCGAAGGATAAGTAGAAGCGAACATTCCGCAAATCCCCATCAGTAACAAGCTCTTTTCCAAGCTTGATCCTCATGCCAAGATGCCTTGATGCACCGTCAACATCTTTGCGGCGCAGTACATGTAGCTCGCGCGCTCATCTAGACCCCAACCCGAGGGACAGCGAGGTACGGAACCAATGGACGAGATCAAGAACCTTGACGAACTAACTCGCGATGAGTTAATCCGGCTCCTCCAGGAACGGCCTGAACCCGGGATCAGCCTTGGCTTCGCCGGTAAGGCCACAGCGCGTCAATTGGCAAGACGAGTTCGACCCCGCGTGCAAAGAACAGTCACCCGGTACAGTGTCGGCACAGAAATAGATCAGTCGCGTAATCTACTCATCGAAGGTGACAATTTACACGCCCTCGTAAGCCTATACCGCGAGCGCGGTCAGGTGGACTTAATATTAGCCGATCCTCCCTATAATACCGGCAACGACTTTCGATACAACGATAAATGGGACTCGGATCCAAACGACACCGATCTTGGCGAGTGGGTC
The DNA here is from genome assembly GCF_042677425.1 of Streptomyces sp. NPDC127119. Lineage (NCBI taxonomy): Bacteria > Bacillati > Actinomycetota > Actinomycetes > Kitasatosporales > Streptomycetaceae > Streptomyces > Streptomyces sp. NPDC127119. The sequence goes on from NZ_JBHXTO010000025.1 coordinate 27,994, forward strand.
AGTGCTGACGACGGCGCCAGACATACAAAGTGGATGAAGCTTATGCTTCCACGGCTGCAGATGATGAAAGCCATGCTTAGGCCCACCGGCGTACTCGCCATTTGCATAGACCATAGAGAGCTTTTCCACCTAGGCCAGATGCTAGATGAGCTCTTCGGCGAGCGAAACAGACTTGCGATCATTAATTGGCAGAAAATTACGTCTCCAAAAAATCACGACTCTGGTGTATCCACGGCAACTGAATATGTGCTCGTGTACGCCCGGGATGCCGAGCACGTTACGACTGGGCGGTTACCCCACTCGGAAGAGGCAGCCCAAAGCTATCAGAGTCGAGATAACGACCCACTGGGATCGTGGAGCCCTTCCGACTCAACGCTCATGGGGGCACCGACTCACCCCGGTCAGGTGTACGGAATCCAGAACCCATTCACTGGACGGCTCCATTATCCGCAGCAAGGACGCTGCTGGCGAAACGAGCGGGCAAAAATGAAGGCTGGGGTTGAGGAATGGGGGATTACCTATGAGGACCGGGATGTCGGTGATGGTCTTCGTCCAGCCCTGATAATTCGAGGGGCTCGCAATCCCCTGACAGAAGACTATGAGTCCGATCCGAAAGTAATTGCGGCTCAAAAGAAGGTCATCAAGCGTAGGGGAGGTGTGTGGCCTCGATTCTTCTGGAGAGACGATCAGCGCAGAAATGCCGGGCATGGCGAATTACGCTACAAGACATACCTAACCGACGTTGCCAAGGGAGTGGTTCCGACAACTTTTTGGGCCAATGATGATTTTGAGCCGATCGCTATGGGGGCCGTATCGTGGGAACATCCTAAGTCAGGAACCAGCGAAGCTGGAGTTCAGGAGCTCAACCGTATTGTTGGTCGAGGCCACGGGTTCGATACTGTAAAGCCCCTCATGCTGATGAGGAAAATAATCAGTTTGTGGTGCCCGCCTGACGGATTAGTTTTGGACCCATTTGCAGGATCAGGGACGACGGCTCACGCCGTCATCGGGCTAAACAATGAAGCTGGTACTGATCGTCGTTTTATCCTGATCGAACAAGGCAGACCAGAGCGGGGAGACTCTTACGCGCGAACCTTAACTGCAAAACGACTAATCAATGCAATAAAAGGTGATTGGGCAAACAAGAAGGGTATCCCCCTGTCTGGTGGGTTCAAGTTCCTCGAACTTACAAAGCAGGTGGACGCGGCTACCCTTCTGCAAATGGAGCGTGACGAAATGCGAGACACTGTACTTGCCTCGCATTACGACTCAAGCCGTCGTCGAACTCCTAGGATTGTAGCGGTCGACAATTCTGCATACCGGTACTTGGTCGGCAGGAATGGCGACAATGAGGGTTACTTTCTAGTCTGGGATGGCCCGGACCAGAATATAGACCTAACCGAAGACGTGTACGAAGAGTGTGCCAGTGAAGCTGTCAGGGAGGGGTTAGAGCCGTTCTTTCATGTATACGCCCGCCGCGAACTTTTCCGCACAGACAACGTCAATTTTTTGAAGATACCAGATCGAATACTGGTTGATTTTGGACTCGATTTGAGAATCGACTCATTCACGGAGGACGATGAGATATGATTTCTCTTTTGCCGTTCCAGCAGATTGCCTCAACTCAGATCGCAACCAGGTTCCTCGAATACGCTGCAGATCCAGTTACGGTAGGTACGTCGCAGAATCGACACAGCGTCCCTTTCTTTCAAGCGCTTTCATCGCTAACGGCATCCGGAAAAACCGTCATCATGGCGGACGCTCTTAACGTGATTGCCTCATCGCTTACGGTTGAACCCGTAGTCCTCTGGCTATCCAAGCTAAACGTCGTAGTGGAGCAGAGTTTTGCAAATTTTCAAGCAGGTGGTAAGTATCACCACTTACTCGGCAACTACTTAATTAAGCCGTTAGCTGAATACAATGCCGGGGAGGTCAGGGAGTCAAATCAACCGCAGATGTATTTTGCCACGGTCGGTACCTTTAACCAGAAAGGGAAGGAGAATAGCAATCTCCTGATCTATAAGTCTGGTTTGGATACGACCGACCAATCAATCTGGGAGGCATTGAAATCCCGCATCGACGCTAACAACGTCCGGCGCCCCCTGCTTGTCGTGTACGACGAGGCGCATAACTTGAGTGATCAGCAGAGTGATTTGCTACTGGAGCTACAGCCCGATGCCCTGCTCCTGGCAAGTGCAACTATGAAGCTTCCAGTCCGCATTGCAAGAGAGGTAGAACACCTGAGGGACGCCGGCGGAAGGGCCGATAATTGGTTCACAACTCGCATCGATGCAAACCGAGTTGCCGACTCGGGACTTGTGAAGAGTACAGTTCTTCTCGCAGGTTATAACTCGCCTATGGAAGACACGATTGCTGACATGCTCAGCGATATGCGCGAAGCCGCAACAGAGGGCGACGCGCAGGGGCTTCTCGGAGCCCCGAAGGCAATTTATGTCTGTAACATAAATACTGTCGCTGATGACGGCTACCGAATCGATGACCCAAGGAAGCCGTTCTCGCAAAGGAAAGCGCCTCCGATCCTAATCTGGCGATATCTAACAGAACAATGTGGCGTGAGCCCAGAGGAAGTGGCTGTCTATTGTACTCTAAAACAGGACAAGGACTATCCCCTACCTGATGAGTTCAACCTTTTCTCTGGAGGAGATAAGGACTATGAATCCTTTACTCGCGGGGACTATAAACATGTTATTTTCAACATAAGTCTGCAGGAGGGCTGGGACGACCCGCTATGCTATTTCGCATACGTCGACAAGAGTATGGACTCAAAAGTTCAAATTGAGCAGATCATTGGCCGAGTACTCCGGCAACCGGGAGCCCAGCACTATCCAGCGGAGCGTTTGAACACAGCGCACTTCTATGTTCGAGTGGATAGAAACGAGGCCTTCCAGAAAGTTCTAAATGATGTCGAGCAACGACTGGGTCAGGAAGCTCCGCAGGTGAAGTTCATTAGCACCCCGCCTGGGAAGCCTCGTCCGCAAGAGTATGTGCCCTCTGAGCCGATGTCGCTGCCGGCGACTGGTTACGAAACCAAAGATGCGCTCGATCCGATGGAACACGCTCTAGCCAAGTTGCACGACTACCGAGTCCCGTCAGTCAACACTCACGGAAAAGGAAGCCGTAAAGTCACTTCCTTCGATCTTGCGGAGCGGAGAAAGACGGAAAGTGAATGGGAAGTTCTGGAAAATCCTAGCTTGGTTTCAGTTCGTTGGGTTTTCAACCGTGAGCTCAGGCAGCGACACTCCAGTGTGTTAAACGTTGTCCTGACAGACGATCCGAAATTTGATGCGGGTATCGGGGTTGGTAGCCCGGCGCACACTCATGTCACTGAAGTCGCTGCCGACGTCGTAGACGCCTATCTCGAAAACATATCCCTGACGCAGCGTAAGTCAAATCCGTATTCTATAGGGCCCATCCTCGCCAGATCGGATGAAATTCACCTATTTCAAAACTCTCTGCATGAGGGTTACGATCGCCTGAATCGGTTTGAGCTTGAATTTGCTCAAGCTGTAGACCAGTTCGATGTGCCTTGGTGCCGGAATCCGTCTCGTATTGGGTATAAGATCCCTCTAGCAGTGCTCGGGCCAACCGAAAATTTCTATCCAGATTTTGTCATCTGGATTAGGAATAGGGTATTGCTAGTGGACACCAAGGGTGAACACTTGATCCACGAGGCGGCGGCGCGGAAGCTTGTCAATATTCGGCATCGGCACGACGCGACACGATTCCTGGATGTCCGATTCGTCAGCAAGGGGCAATGGAAACCGGATCCGGTACAGGAGAGCTCTAGTGGTTTCACATTGTGGGGGCATAAGGGTGACGGAGCTCGGAAGACCACTCACTATGACGAGTTGCGAAAGTTGGTGCGGGCGCTTCTATCCTGAACCGTAGACACCAATTTGGGCGGGGCTTTCGTAAGTGGCCGTAGGGATCTGATCGTCTACTGCCCACAAAGCAGGGAGCCTCGAACCGTGCCCGAGACTCCCTGTCGTGCTGGACGTTGCCTGGCCGACGTCGCCCTCAGCGGTCAGACGGTAGTTCCTCTCGAAGATGTTCCGGTGTGGCCAGGCGGCTCCCGCGGCTGGTTGCAACTCGCAATACGTCTCTCAGCGTCGCAGTCAACTGGGCGGCAAGAAGTGGTAGTTCATCAAAGTCGCCCGTCCTGTGATCGAGTACCTGAAGTGCGTGCTTCAGGAGTTCGGACGCCGTGTCGAGCTGATCCGCCTCGATGCGGTCCGCCAGACGGGACATGAAGCCGTCACCATCGTTGGTGCTCAGGTAGCACGGTTTGCCTTCCGGTCCCACCCACGGGAGGAGCCTGAGTCCGCGCTGTTCCGTCATCACTGAGTCTGCCTTCCGGTGGTTTCGAGGTTGGGTGCCGGCGCACATCCAGGGATCCAGCCGCTCGGCGGTTCGCTTTCGGCGGGTGTGGAGCAGTCAGGCACTGGATGGCATGGGCAGTCGCAGGCCTCATAGATCACTGGCACGTCGACCGGTGCCGATGCCGGAGAGGACTCCGCGCAGGCGTGGTGTGTGCCGATCCGGCAGGCGATCGATCGGTAGGAGATGCCCGAAGTGTCTGAAGCGGGAGTCTGGTGTCGGGAGCGCATCAGACTGTTTCCAGATGTGCCGACCATGTTTCGCTCGGCAGGTGGGGAGCCGTGGCAACCGTCGGTCGCTGTTGCGCGTGCTTTTCCCAGGCCAGCATGTACGGGCGGATGAGCGCGTTTTCCTCGCCCGTTAGCCGGTAGTAGTGCCTCGCGGAATCGGGGGTCCGTCGTAAGGCGACCGTCGGTTCGTCCGTGAATGCCGCCGAAGCAGGAGCGGACGGTGGCCGTGAAGGTGTTGAGGGGCGGCGGTGCCTGCCCTTGGAGTGTCGTGCTCCGGCTCGTGTGACAGCGCGAAGGATGCGGTTGAGCACGATGGATCAGCTCCTGTCGCTGATGGGTTGGTCCCGTGGCGTCGTCTGTCTTGGGACCGCTTTGTGTAAGACCGCCCAGAGGGTGCGGGCGCCCAGGCTCGTGGCGAGGAGTCCGAATCGATCGGCCTCGGCCACGACCTCCAGGGCTTCCCTCCACGACTCGGCGGGGAGCTCTTCCGGCACCTCCGCTTCGACCGACGTGAACTGGGCGTGTTGCTCTATGCGCGTGGGGAGTCCGAGCCCCGACAGGCGGTTGGCGATGGCCGCCGCGCTAACTCCCGAAGCGGGCACAGGACAGCCTCCGTTAAGCAGCGATCACATGGAGTGAAGCTAGTTAACTAGATTAGAGCTAGTGGACTAGATTTTCCACATGCCTGAGCAAGCGCCCTTCCTTCGCATCGCCGACGAGCTCCGACGGCGGATCGTGGAACACGCGTGGGAGCCGGGGGACCGGCTTCCCTCTCGCGCCCAGATCGGCCAGGAGTACGGCGTGGGCGAGAACGTGGTCCGGCGGGCGCAGGAACTGTTGATCTCGCAGGGCCTGTTGGAAGGCCGCGCCGGATCAGGTACGTACGTCGCCGAGCCGCGGAAGCGGGTGCGGGTCGTGCGGTCATCGGCGCGTGAGCAGCCCGAGGGGTCGCCGTTTCGCGCGGACATGAAGGCTGTCGGCAAGCAGGGCGACTGGGAGAGCCGGACGGACGCCAAAGTGCCGGCTCCGGTGGATGTCGCGGCACGGTTGGGTATCGAGGAAGGCGCTCTGTGCGTCCGGACTGTCTATGAGTTCCTGGCCAACGGCAGGCCAGTGCAGCTGTCGACGAGCTGGGAGCCGTACGACCTCACCGCGGGAACGCTCGTCGTCCTTCCGGAGGGAGGGCCGCACGCCGGAGCGGGTGTCGTGAACCGCATGGCCGCGATTGGGATCACCATCAGCCATGCCGTGGAGCAGCCGGAGCCCAGGCAGGCCAGCGCCGAGGAGGCGTCGCTTCTCGGAATCCAGAAAGCCGCGCTCGTCACGCACATCCGGCGGACGTACTACAGCGACCAGGGGCGGCCCGTGGAGACGGCGGACATCGTGGTGCCCGCCGCTCACTGCGAGATCGTCTACGAGATCCCGATCAGTCGTTAGCGGCGCAGCGGGGGAGTGGGCTCCACTCGGTTCCGGAGACGAGTCGGGCCGTGGGCCTCAGTCGAGGTCGGCCCAGGCTCCGCTGGTCTCTTTCTTCGAGAGCCACAGCTGGGGCTGGCTCGTGCGGCAGTGTTCCTGTGCCTGGTTGTCCCAGGGGAACCGGCTGTCCTTGTCCGGCCAGAACAGCTGCATGATCGGAAGCGGGGGTGCCTGGTAGAAGTCGAGCCCAGCGCCGAAGAAGATCCGATACCAACTCGTGTGCACCGGCCGGATGGCCACCGAGTAGCCGTTCAGGATGTCGTCACGCAGTTGGTCGGGTTTCAGAGGGTGACCGTTGCGGATCTCCCGACCCGCGACGTTGAGGACGGACATCATCGTTTCTGTCCGCAGGCCGAAGATGCAGACCTCCGGGCTGCGCAGGGTGTGCCACAGACCGATCGAGTAGGCCCAGTCCGCCGGAGCCTCATCCGCAGCGCCGACGCCCATCACGTGCCAGCCGTGTTCGGTCACGTTCGCGGCTGTGCGACTGTCGCGTTCCTCCCAGGCAGGGCCATCCGCAGGAGGGGCGCACAGGAGACAGAAGCAGGAGGAGGCGTCCATCCGAGGAGGTTACGGCGTCCTTGATCACGGCCGATGCTGGGCCGTCTCTGGGCCGTGCGAGGGCGACCGGGGCCGACAAACGGCGACCGGCGGTGACAGGCGAGCTTTGGTCGCTGGTGGGGAAACGCCAGGTCAGGTGCCCACAGCCGAACGCGTTTCCCCCGGGGGGTAGCCGTGCGGCAAGATGGGGTGTATCTGCCCACTGCCGAATTCAAGCGTCCGGACGGTTTCTCTTGGCTGAGTTCATTTACACCATGCGCAAGACGCGCAAAGCGCACGGCGACAAGGTGATTCTTGATGACGTCACCCTGAACTTCCTGCCGGGGGCGAAGATCGGCGTCGTCGGGCCGAACGGTGCCGGTAAGTCGACCGTGCTGAAGATCATGGCGGGCCTTGAGCAGCCGTCCAACGGTGACGCGTTCCTGTCGCCCGGCTTCAGCGTCGGCATCCTCATGCAGGAGCCGCAGCTGGACGAGAGCAAGACGGTTCTGCAGAACGTCCAGGACGGCGCCGCCGAGCTCATGGGCAAGCTCAGCCGCTTCAACGAGGTCGCCGAGCTGATGGCGACCGACTACTCGGACGCGCTCCTGGACGAGATGGGCAAGCTCCAGGAGGACCTGGACCACGCGAACGCCTGGGACCTCGACGCGCAGCTGGAGCAGGCCATGGACGCGCTGGGCTGCCCGCCCGGCGACTGGCCGGTCACCAACCTCTCCGGTGGTGAGAAGCGCCGCGTCGCGCTCTGCAAGCTCCTCATCGAGGCGCCCGACCTGCTGCTCCTCGACGAGCCCACCAACCATCTCGACGCCGAGTCGGTGAACTGGCTGGAGCAGCACCTCTCGAAGTACGCGGGCGCCGTCGTCGCCGTCACGCACGACCGGTACTTCCTGAACAACGTCGCCGAGTGGATCCTCGAACTGGACCGCGGCCGCGCGATCCCCTACGAGGGCAACTACTCCACGTACCTCGACAAGAAGTCCGCCCGCCTCAAGGTCGAGGGCCGCAAGGACGAGAAGCGGCAGAAGCGGCTCAAGGAAGAGCTGGAGTGGGTGCGGTCCAACGCCAAGGGCCGCCAGACCAAGTCCAAGGCCCGCCTCGCCCGTTACGAGGAGATGGCGGCCGAGGCCGACAAGATGCGGAAGCTGGACTTCGAGGAGATCCAGATCCCGCCGGGCCCGCGACTCGGCTCCATCGTCGTCGAGGTCCAGAACCTGTCCAAGGCCTTCGGTGACAAGGTTCTGATCGATGACTTGAGCTTCACGCTGCCGCGCAACGGCATCGTCGGCGTCATCGGTCCCAACGGCGCAGGCAAGACCACGCTCTTCAAGATGATCCAGGGTCTGGAGACCCCGGACTCCGGCGCCATCAAGGTCGGCGACACCGTCAAGATCAGCTATGTCGACCAGAGCCGCGCCAACATCGACCCCAAGAAGACGCTGTGGGCCGTCGTCTCCGACGAGCTGGACTACATCAACGTCGGCCAGGTCGAGATGCCGTCGCGGGCGTACGTCTCCGCGTTCGGCTTCAAGGGTCCGGACCAGCAGAAGCCGGCCGGTGTCCTCTCCGGTGGTGAGCGCAACCGCCTGAACCTGGCGCTGACCCTCAAGGAGGGCGGCAACCTGCTGCTCCTCGACGAGCCCACCAACGACCTCGACGTGGAGACCCTGTCGTCGCTGGAGAACGCGCTGCTCGAGTTCCCCGGCGCGGCCGTGGTCATCTCCCACGACCGGTGGTTCCTGGACCGGGTCGCGACGCACATCCTCGCGTACGAGGGTGAGTCGAAGTGGTACTGGTTCGAGGGCAACTTCGAGTCGTACGAGAAGAACAAGGTCGAGCGGCTCGGTGCGGACGCCGCCCGTCCGCACCGTGCCACCTACAAGAAGCTGACCCGGGGCTGATCTCCTTGCGGCACATCTACCGCTGCCCGCTGCGCTGGGCGGACATGGACGCGTACGGCCACATCAACAACGTGGTCTTCCTCCGCTATCTGGAGGAGGCGCGTATCGACTTCCTGTTCCGCCCGGACAAGGATTTCCAGCAGGGGTCCGTGGTGGCACGCCATGAGATCGACTACAAGCAGCAGTTGGTGCACCGGCACACCCCGGTGGACATCGAGCTGTGGGTCACGCAGATCAGAGCGGCCTCGTTCACCATCTCCTACGAGGTCAAGGACCCGGACCAGGTGTATGTACGGGCCCAGACGGTGATAGTGCCGTTCGACTTCGAGGCGCAGCGGCCGCGTCGTATCACCGCGGAGGAGCGCGAGTTCCTCCAGGAGTACGCGGACGACGGGGCCGGTTCCGCGGGGGCCGTCGCCGCATGACGGCCCTGCACCTCGTCGACGAGGGGGAGGCGGCGGATCTCGCCGCCTTCCTGGCCCGGCTGATCCACTACGACCGGGCCGCCGCGGTGCGGCTGCAGGCGTCGGGGACGACGCTCGCGGTGTTCGGCCGGCCGCCGTCGTTCGAGGTGCTCGCGATCCGTACGGCACGGCTCGCGAAGCCGTACGAGGACGGTCTCGACCTCACCCTGGACGTGACGGTCTCGGCCGGTGAACTCCTGGAGTCCCTCGACGAGGCGGCGGCCACGGCGGCCGTGCCCGCCGCCGTCACCGGACCGCCGTGGGCCGGAGTGCTGCCGCCGCGCGGCGGCTGGCGGCCGGAGCCGGGGCTGCCCGGCCTCGACGCGGTGCGCACGATCGTGGCCGCGGTGGTCGCCGAATTCCGTTCACGCATCGACGAGTTGGCGCCCGAGGGACGTACGCGGGCCGCGCTCGACGGGATCGGGCGGGAGATCTGGTCCCGGCCGGTCGGGGACACCGAACTCCCGGTACGGGCCGCACACGCGGCCCAGTCGCTGGGCTTCCTCAGGCCCGCGCGCACCGCCTCCGCCTCCGCCGCCGCCCCCGACGAGGCCCCGCTGCGCCTGCTCTCGTCGGGCGCGTGGCTCAGGCTGCGGACGCCGTACGGGACCGTCGCCGTGCGCAAGGCCGGGCTCGGGGCGCTGGACGTCAGCGTCCGCTGAGCGTTCCCCTCCGGAGACCGTCCGGGAGGCCGCCCCCGGAGCCCCCCCTGGAGCCCCCCGGGGAGACCGTCCCCTTCGGCGCTCCCTTTTCACGGCCTCTTTCGACCGCGGGTCAGCGGTGTTCGCTGTCGTCCGGCCATACGCCGATGTGGTCCGGTTCGAGTTCGAGGGCGACGCGGTCGCGCATACCGAGGGCCTCGGTGTACTCGGCGGGCAGTTGGAGCCGGCCGGCCCGGTCGAGCATCGCGTACTCGCGGGCCACCACCGTCTCGTGACCGGTCGTGGCGTCGACCTCGGTGCGGCGCAGGACCTCCGTGGAGGTACGGCCGTCGCGGATGGCGACGGTCCGGCGGACCTCGGTGGCGACCGCCTGGTCGTGCGTGACGATCACGATGGTCGTGCCGAGACGCTCGTTCGCGGTGCGGAAGGCGGCGAAGATCTGTTCGGCGGTGTGGGAGTCGAGTTCACCGGTGGGTTCGTCGGCGAGGAGGACCGAGGGGTCGTTGGCCAGCGCCACGGCGATGGCGACGCGCTGCTGCTGACCGCCGGACATCTGGAACGGGCGGCGGTCCCGGCACTCCCCGACCTCCAGCAACTCCAGCAGTTCCAGGGCGCGTTGGGCCTGCGCGCGACGGCCCTTGCGGGAGACGCCGAGCTGCATCGGCAGGGCGACGTTCTGGGCGGCCGTCAGATAGGGCAGGAGATTGCGGGCCGTCTGCTGCCAGACGAAGCCGACGGTCTCGCGCCGGTAGCTGAGCCGGTCCTTCGCCCCCATGGTCAGCAGGTCGTGCCCCGCGACCCGGGCGGCGCCCGCGGTGGGGGTGTCCAGACCCGCCAGGATGTTCATCAGGGTCGACTTGCCGCTGCCGGACGCGCCGACCAGCGCCATCAACTCGCCCTCGCGCACGAGGAGATCGAGGCCCTGGAGCGCCTGAACCTCCACGCCGTCCGTGGAGAAGATCCGCACCAGCCGGTCACAGGTGATCAGGGCGTCATGGCCGTAGGCGGGGCGGTCGCGGCGGTCGGCGGCACGCCGGGCGAGGTCGGCGAAGGAGGGACCGGCCGGACCGGCGGAACCGGCAGGACCGACGGAGTCGGCAGGACCGACGGAGTCGGTGGTCGTCATCGGGCGTCTCCGGTCGTGGTCGTCATCCGGTGGCTCCGGCTGGTCGTGGTCGTCGTCGGGCGACTCTCTTCGAGCGGCATCGAGTGGCCTCGGGAAAGGCCTTCGGGAGGGGTCATCGGGCGTCTCCCGCCCGCAGTTCCCTGACCGAACCCCGTCGTCCGGTCCACCACGCCTGGGCCGCGGCGATGCCTGTGGCGACGAGGAGCACGGCGAGCGCGGGCAGGAGCAGGGACGCCGGGTCAGTGTGCAGCGCGGCGGTGCCGGGGGGAGGGCTGCCGCTGGAGGTGGCGAGGGCCACGGCGGTCAGGTCGACGCCGGGTGCCAGGAGGCGGACCGCCGCCCAGCCCGTCAGGACCCCGCCCACCGCGGCGAGCAGGGCCTGCGGCAGCGCTTCGAGCACGAGCAGCCGACGGCCCTGGCTGCGGGTGAGGCCCATGGTGCGCAACCGGGCCAGCAGGGCGGAGCGTTCGGGAGCGGCGCGTACGAGGGCGAGCAGCAGCGCGAGTACGGCGTAGCCGGAGCCGGCGGCGACCGCCACCGCGTAGACGCGTTCGGCGCCGGACTGGAGAGGGGAGTCGACGTACCGCGCGCGTTCGTCGGCCCGGAGGCGGACGTCGGCCGCGGTGCCCGCGGCCTTGCGCAGGGCGCCCGCGTCCATCCGGTCCCCGGTCAGCAGGAGGGCCGTCGGCCGTGCGGCGACGGCACCGAGGCCGGCGCGGTCCACGACGAGGAACTCGGTTCCCGAGACGGCCGGGGTCAGTTCGCGCACCACGGTGATGCGGACGGTGATGTCGCTGCCGTCCTCCAGGCGCACCGGGAAGGGCTGCGTGCCGAACCGCTCGGCGACGGTGGGGGAGGCGAGGGCGGGCAGCGGGGACTCGACCGACGCGCCGTTCCCGGCGGACTTCGCGGACTCGGTGGGCTTCGCGGACTTCGCCGGCTTCGAGGAGTTCGCGGGCCTCGCGTCCGCCGGTGCCGTCAACTCGCCCGCGGGGAAGGCCCCGAGGTGTGTGCTGCGTGCCAGCCGGGCGTATCCCTCGGGCTCCACGCCCGCCAGGGGTACCGTCTCCACGCCGGTCCCGGGCCTGGCCTGGTAGCCGATGCTCAGCGGTGTGACCTCGCGTACGCCGCGTGCCGAGCGGAGCTGTTCGGGGAGGTCGGCGGGGAGCGCGCCCATCACCTCGACGCGGGCGTCGGCGCCCAGGCTCAGCAGGGCCGCCCGGTCCCGGGCGTCCGCGACGCCCGCGAGGACGGACCCGCCGAACGCGGCCGTGGTGAGGGCCGTCAGCAGGGCGAGCAGGGGCAGCACCGTGGACACGGAGGTGCGGCCCGCGCGGGCCAGGGAGAGATGCCCGACCGCACCGCGCAGCCGGCCCGCGGGACGGGCCAGCCAGCGCAGGGGAAGCGGGTAGAGCCGGACCAGCAGGAGCGCGGCGATCACACCGATCAGGACCGGTGCCAGCGCGACGAGTTGATCACCGGAGCCGGAGGCGGAACCGTCCAGGTCCGCCGGGTCGCCCGAGCCGCCCGCACCGGCGGAACCGCCCGACGTCCCGCGGCTCCGCAGCGCGAACACCGCCGCCGACGCCAGTACCAGCAGGGTGAGTTCGGCGACCGTACGGCGGCGCGAAGGGCGTACGGACGCGAGGTCCTCACGGGCGCCGTGGACCCGTACGGCACGGTGGGTGATCCAGGCGCGCACGGGCAGCATGGCGCAGGCGAGGAGCGCGACCGCGGCGGCCGTCCAGACGGCGTACGACAGGCGGCCGTACGGGACGGCGAGTACGGCTGCCGCGAGGCCGAGCGCGGCGGCCGGTACCGCGACCACCGCCGTCTCGGCGAACAGCCGGGCCGTCAGGCCGCGCAGGGACACGCCCCGGGCGCGCAGCAGGGCGAGTTCGCCGCGGCGGCGGTCGGCGGTGAGGCCGCCCGCCATGAGCAGGACGACGGCCGCGACCGTGGCGCTGCCGAAGGCGGCGACGGCGATCAGGGGGCGGATGCCGGAGCGGAGTCCGGCGTACGAGGCGAGGACGTCGTCGAGGTCGGTGCTCGCGTCGGCCTCCGGATCCGTGAGCGCGCGCACCTTCAGCAGGCCGGGGCCGGACTCCAGCGCGGCGATCGCGCTCGCCAGCCGGGGCAGTCCGCTCGCGGTCAGGGCGGCGGGGGACGGGGCCAGTTGCCAGTAGCGGGCGGGGGCGCCGGGGGTGCCGAGGAGGGCCGGTGCCGCGTCCGGGGCCAGGAGGAGCGCGCCGAGCCAGTAGATGCTCGGTTCCGCGCCCTGGGTCGGCAGTCGTACGAGGGACGGGGTGCGCAGGATGGGCTGGGTCGCCCAGTAGGCGCCCTCCCGGTCGCGCGGGGCGACGATGCCGGTGACGCGTACGGCGAGCGGGGCGCGTTCGACGGCGGGTACGTGGATCACCGCACCGACCTCGATGTGGAGGCTGTCGGCGGTCTCCGTGGTGACCGCGGCCTCCAGTTCCGGCGTCGAGGCGGTGACCGTGCCGCCGGCGCGCGGGAGGCGGCCCTCGCGCAGCCTGGAGTGGTCGGCGAGGCCGTTCTGCGCGGCGAGGGTCATCTGCGCGGGCAGCCCGGTCGGCCGCGGCAGCCACTTCTCCGGCGCTTCGAGGGATTTCGTGGTCCGCACGCCGTACGCGGACTGCCCGGGGTCGGCGACCAGGGGGCGCTCGATCACCTTCAGGATGCTCCGGTACTGCTCGCGCAGGGAGGCCGGGCGCAGGACCGACTCGCGTTCCTGCTGCGTGGCGCCGAGGGAGGGCGGCGGGGCCGACAACTGCACGGAGGTCCTGAGGGCCGTGGCGTCGGCGACCGCCCGGCGCAGACCCGCGTCCTCGTAACGGTCGACGGCACGCGGGAAGGACGCGGCCAGGCAGACGGTCGCCAGCACCAGCAGGGCGAGGGCGACGGCCGCACCGGGTGCGGCGCGCAGCCGGGTGCGGATCCAGGGGGCGACGACGGGGGGTTCGGCATCCCGACGCGTGAAGGTCCGGCGGCGGCCCATCTCACTCACCTCTTTGCCCGTCCCACTCACTTCTCCGCCCGTTTCGCTCTCCTCCCTGCCCATCTCACTCACCTCCCTGTTCGTGCAGCACACGCAGCGACCGCAGCGACGAGGCCGAGTCGCCCCGCCGCAGCGCCAGCACACCGGTCACGATCAGCGGCGCGGCCACCAGGCCCGCCAGCAGGAACGCGACGCGGGCGAGGGGCAGTTCCACCAGTACCTCCGGGACCGGCCGGGTGGCCCGGGACGTCAGCACGATCAACGGAACGACCGCCCGGGTCAGTACCGCTCCCAGCGCCACCCCCACCACCAGGGCCAGCGCCACCAGGACGCCCTGCTCGGCCGCGACCAGCCGGGCCAGCTGGCGGCGGGGCGCCCCCAGCGCGCGGAGCAGCGCGAACTCGGCGCTCCGCTCCCGCAGCGAGCCCGCCGTGCTCACCGCGAAGCCGACCGCGGCCAGCGCGGCGGCGACCACGGAGGCCGCGGCGAACGCCGCCTCCGGCCCCGCCCCGAACGGATCGTCCCGCAGCCGTTCCGCGATCTCGTCGCGCACGACGACCTGCGACGGCTCGACATCGGGCCGCTGCCTCAACTCGGCCGCCACCCGCGCCTCGGCGCCGGGCTCGGTGCGCAGCCACCACTCGGTGGGCGCGACGCTCTCCCCGTACCGCTCCTCCAGCACCCGGTTCACGGAACGCAGATCGACCAGCAGCGCCCCGCCGGAGCTCCGCGCGGTGCCGGAGCCCTCCGTGCCCTCCGTGGTGGGCAGCGCGCGGACGCTCTCCACGATCCGTACGGGGACGGCCGAGCCGCCGAAGGGGACGTCGAGGCGTTCTCCCTCGCGCGCGCCCGCGGCCTTCAGGAAGGCGTCGGTCGCGACGGCCTCGACCTCGGGTGCGGCGGGCCGTTCCGCCTGCAGCCGGATCGTCACCGACGAGGTCTCCCAGGGGGTCTCCCGGGGGATGTAGCCCGTTCCGTAGGTCACGGTCAGCGGGCGCTCGGACGTCACGTCCGGGCTCGTCGGGGTGTTGCCCGCCTTGGGGTCCGCCGTGGTCTGGTTGTTCTCCGACGTCACCTGCCAGGACGGGGGCGACGACAGCGTCCGCCGCGTCCCGTCGGACGTCGTGGCCGTCAACTGCTCGACGGACAGCCGGTGTTCCTCCGCGCGCCCGGTCGGCTGGGACAGGTCCAGCTGCGCCCCGGTCAGCGAGAGGGGTTCGGCGGCCCGGTCGGACGGCGCCTGCTCGGCCTGTGCCAGCTGCACGGTGAGGCGGTGTGCCTTGCCGTCGGCTGGGAGGTCGCCCGCGGACATGCGGTACGGGGTGCCGTAGCGGTCCTCCAGTGTCACGGTCACCTCCGCCGACATCTTGGAGCGGTACGCCGCCGGGCCGGGGGCCGAGGGCTGCGCGCTCGCCCGGATGCGCAGCTCCAGTTCCAGCCGCGTGCTGTCCTTCGGCAGGGTCACGCCCGTCGATCCCGCCCGGCCGGGGCCGAGCCCCGCCAGCAGCGGCCCGGCGGGCCTGTCCGCGAGGTCCCCGCGCAGCAGCATCGCGGCGGCGTCCCCGCTCCCGGAGCCGCCGTCGCCGGAACTGCCTCCGGAGCCGTCGCCGGAGCGGTCACCGGAGCCGTCGCCGGAGTCTGCCCCGGCACCCTCCGTGTCCAGCGCCAGTACCGCGGCCGTCCGGTTGCCGGACAGCGGCAGCGACGTACGCATGGCGGGGGCCGCCCCGCGCACGCCGTCGAGGTCCGCGTACAGCCCGGCCCGGGACAGGCCGTCCTCGCCGCCCGACAGGACCCGAACCGACGTGCCGGCCAGGAAGTCCGCCTGATCGTCCTGCGAGCGGTTCCACGACGCGCCCTGGCCGATCGCGAGCATGCCCATGGCGACGGCGAGGACGAGCAGCAGGACCGGTCCCGCGCCGCGCATCGGGCGGCGGCTGAACTGCCAGCCCGCGAGCGCGGCCGGGAGCCCGCGGCCACCGGCCGCGCGCCGCTCGGCGAGACGGGCCACGGGCGGCATGAGACGCAGGGTGAGGACCGTCCCGGCCAGCAGGGCCAGCGCGGGGGCGGCGACCAGCAGGGGGTCGATGCCGAGCGTGTCCGCGGGCGCCGCCTCCGACCGGCCGGGGCCGGTGGAGCCGACGGCACCGGAGGTCTGCCGGCTCAACTGCCAGTACGCGACGGCCGCGACGACCAGCAGGCCGAGGTCCGCACCGGCCCGTACCGGCGCCGGGAGCGAGCGGGCCCGACCGCCCTCCGCGGTCTCCTCCCGCGCGGTCAGCGCGGGTACGGTCACCGCCAGCGCGCATCCCAGGGCGACCGCGGCAGCCGTCGTCCACACCGCTCCGGCCGTCGCCGAGGTGTCCAGGCGCAGCCCGATCCGGGACAGCGCCCCCTGTCCGGCCAGCAGCCGTGTCAGCGGCCCGGCGAGCAGCGGCGCGCAGACGGCGGCCGGCAGGGCGAGGAGCGAGGCCTCCAGCGCGGCGAGCGCGGCCACCCGCCCGCGTGAGGCGCCGCGTGCCCGCAACAGCCGTGTCTCACCGGCACGTTCGACGCTCAGCAGCCGGGCCACGAGCAGCAGCGCGTAACCGGCGAGCAGGGCGAGCTGGAGCGCGACGATCAGCAGCGTCGAACGGGAGACCAGCAACGACTTCTCGACCCGCTCCAGTTCCTCCGGCAACGAGGTCGTGATGGCCGTGGTGCCGTGCAGCGCGGGCGACTTGAGCAGGGCGCGGGGCCCGGCGGTGGCCGCCTCCCGCAGGGCACCGATCCGCCCGGTCGTCAGCGCCGAGAAGTCGGCGGACGCCAGCCAGGCGGTCGGCCCGGCGCTGACCGGCCGCCCGCTTCCGGAGGCCGCGAGCACCGACGGGTCCGTCAGCAGCGGCCCGTACGTCGTGAAGTCGACCTTGCTGACCCCGCGTCCGTGCAGGTCGTCCAGTTGCCAGTAGGGCGAGGTGACGCGCACGGGCCGGTAGAGGCCGGTCACCAGGATCCGTACCTTCGGGCCGTCGAAACGGTCGACGAGGGTCAGCCGCGTGCCCGGTTCGACCGCCAGCCGGCGGGCGGCGGTCTCGGGAAGGGCCACCTCTATCTCGCGGCCGTCGGCGCGGTCGCCCGGAGCCCGGGGCGCGCGTCCCTCGACCGTCCGCACCTGGGAGGGGTCCAGCGCCGCGAAGTGCGTGAGGTCCGGGTCCTTCGAGCGGGCGGCGGGTTCCTGCAGCGACCTCGGCAGGGCGTAGGGCCCCGACCGGGTCAGCGTCCGCAGCGTCACGGGCAGCCCGTCGAAGGTGCGCCCGGCCCCGTCCCGTACGGCCCGGTCGGCGGCCTCGCGCTCCGCCGCGGGGACGTCGGCCTTGACGATCAGCGTCGTGGCCGCGGCGCTCTGCGTAGCCGCGCTGGCCGCCCCGGGCGCGGTGCCCTCCTGGTCGGCCTGGTCCGTCGTGGTCGCCGACGTGTCGAGGAGCGAGTGCCGCAGCGCCGCGTCGCCGATCGCACCCGAGTACGCGGTCAGGGTCGCCAGCACGGCCGTCGTCAGCAGGACGGTGAGCAGCGCGGCGGTCAGCAGCAAACGATGCGCTCGCACACGCAGTAGGACGAACCCCGTCACCCGGCCCCCCGCCGTATCGCCGGACTTCCCGGATCTTCGACGATGTTGTCAGAGGTGAGGGGGCGCGGGTAAGCGCTTGAGGACCGGGTTTGACCGGATCGTGACCGGAATCCGGCGACGCGCGACCGGAATCCGCGCGTCAGCCGGGGTGGTTGAGCCCAAGACAGGTGCTGCTGTGCCGCCGGGTAAGGGCGTTGCTGTTCAACCCGAGGTGTTCACCATCGAATCAGCCTCAGGTGTTCGCCATCGAATCAGCCCTCGGTGTTCACCATCGAAGCCGCCGCGTACGTCAGGTAGTTCCACAGCGTGTGCTCGTGCTCCTCGGAGAGGCCGAGCTCGTCGACGGCGACCCGCATGTGCTTCAGCCAGGCGTCGTGCGCAGCCCGGTCGACCGCGAAGGGGGCGTGCCGCATCCGCAGCCGGGGGTGACCGCGGTTCTCGCTGTACGTGGTCGGACCGCCCCAGTACTGGATCAGGAACAGCGTGAAGCGCTCCTCGGCCGGGCCCAGGTCCTCCTCGGGGTACATGGGCCGCAGCAGCGGATCCCCGGCGACACCCTCGTAGAACCGGTGCACCAGGCGCCGGAAGGTCTCCTCGCCGCCGACCTGCTCGTAGAAGGTCTGCTCCTGAAGCGTGCCGCGCCGAATCTCTTTCACACCGTCCATGGTCTCAGACGGGCCGACCGAGGACTCAAGACTTAGGACCACCGGGGAATCGGCCGGATCGAACCGGCTGGATCGTAGGGGCCGGTTCCTGAATCGAAGGGGCCGGTTCCGGATCGGGCGGCGCCGGCGCTCGCCTCCCGGCCCGTCCCGCAGCACAGTGGAGGCATGAGCACGTACGCGGTCGACCACGGGCTCGACGACCTCGCCGCCACGGCGCGGGCGGCGCTGGTGCGCGAGATCGACGCGAGCGGGGCCTGGGACGCCGACCCGGTCTGGCGGGCGGCCTTCGGGGCCGTCCCGCGCCACCTCTTCGTGCCGTACTACTACGTGGGCGCGGGCGGCCCGCGGGGCGGCTACGAGCGCAGATGGGGTGAGGACCCCAGCGCGCGCCGACGCGAGGAGTGGCTGCGCGGGGCGTACGCGGACACCCCGCTGGCCACACGCATGCGCGACGGCGAGCTGCTGTCGTCCAGCAGCCAGCCGTCCCTGATGGCGAAGATGCTGGCCGAGCTGGCGGTACGGGACGGTGACGCGGTCCTGGAGATCGGCGCGGGCACCGGCTACAACGCGGCGCTGCTCTCGTACCGGCTGGGCGACGAGCTGGTCACCACGGTCGACCTGGACCCGGAGATCACGGAGTCCGCCCGGCGGCACCTGGCCGCCGCGGGCCGCCGACCGGCCGTCGTCACCGGCGACGGGGCGCGCGGCTGCCCCGAGCGAGCCCCCTTCGACCGTGTCGTCGCCACCTGCGCGCTGAACACCGTCCCGCGACCCTGGCTCGCCCAGTGCCGTCCCGGCGCCCGGATCCTCGCCCCGCTCGCCACCGGCCTGATCGCCCTGCGGGTACGGGACGCCGGGCACGCCGAAGGCCGCTTCCTGCACACGTCCGCCTACTTCGTGCCCCTGCGCGGCGGCACCCGGACCGAGCCCGAGGCCCCTGACGTGCGCCTCTCCGGTCTGCCGCGCCGGGCCAGGGAGCACGAGCTGCTGCGCTTCCTGCTGACCCTGACGGCGGGCGGCCTCACCTCGGACGAGGCGCACGCGCTGTGGGAGCACGGGGGCTGGCCGGCGCGCGAGCGGTACGGGATCACGGTCGCCGGCGACCGCGCGTGGGCGTGGCTGGACGACCCCGGGGGGCGGTACACCTGGCCGCTGCCGTGACCGCCGCCCGGTGACTGCTTTCCGGTGTCCGGTGACCGCTACCCGCCGCCGTACCGCGCCCGAAGTGCCTAGCCCCGCCTGATCGTGATCGTCGTCCAGGCGCCCACGTGCACGCGGTCGCCGTCCAGGAGCGGGACGGGGACGAACGGCTGGATGGGGTCCTCGGCGCCGTTGACCGTGGTGCCGTTGGTGGAGTTCTGGTCGACGACCGCCCAGCTGCTGTCCGGCTGCTGCACGAGCACCGCGTGCTGGTGCGAGACGCCCGGGTCCTCCGGCGGCACCGACAGATCGATGTCCGGGGTGTCGCCCGTGGAGTGGCGGCGACGGCCGATCGTGATCTGGTTGCCGCTGAGCGGACGCTGCTGTTCCGGCGAGTACGCGGGCAGGTTCAGCCCCGCGGCCTCCGGTCCGGAGCGTTGCATCATCGCCATGAAGTACTCACGGTCGGGCCCGATCGTGATGCTCCACGACGACGACTGCTGGGGCTGTTGCGGCTGTTGCTGGTACCCGGCGGGCGCCTGCGTCGAGCCGGCCTGCGGGTAGCCGTAACCGCCACCGGGGCCACCGGGTGCGGGCGGGCCGCCGGGGCTGCCGGGCGCCGGCGGGGAGATCACCCAGTCGTCCGCGCCGCCGCCGAAGGACGGACCGCCCGGCGCCTGCGGACGCCCGGTCTCCGGCGGATACGCGGTCTCCTGCTGATACGAGGGCGGACCGGGCCGGCCCGGCTGTCCGGGAGGACCGGGCTGCTGGAACCCCTGGGGGCCGCCGGGACCACCGGGGCCGCCAGGACCGTTCGGACCACCGGGACCGTTCGGACCGCCGTACCCACCCTGCCCGCCGGGGCCGGGGCCGCCGTACCCGCCAGGGCCGCCGGGGCTGGTGCCCCCGGGACCGGGCGGTGCCGGTACCGGTCGTGACGGATCACCGGGGAAGCCCGAGGGGTCCTCGCCGTAGGGCGGGATCGGTTCCGCGGGCCGGTTCATCTGGGAGGGCCGGGAACCCTGGTAGTCGAAGCCGCCGTGGGTCGGTCCTGACGGCCCGGGAGGCGGCTGCTGCTGGAAGCGGAGCGCCGGGTTCTGTCCGCCGGGACCCGCACCCGGACCGCCGGGACCCGCACCCGGACCGCCGGGACCCGGACCGCCGGGACCCGGACCGCCGGGACCCGGACCGCCGGGACCGGGCCCCGGTGGACGTGGCGCGGCGGGGGTGTACGAGGTCGCGGTGTTCGTCAGGAAGTTCCACCGGCACTCCTCGCAGAACGGCGCCCCGCCCTCGCGCGGGGTGCGGCACTGCGGGCACAGCTCCGCCTCGGGCGCCGGGTCGGGCACCGCGGAGAGGTGGGGCCGGCCGCCCTGGCCGGGCGGCGGCTGCGTACCGGGCGGGGGATAGCCATAACCGGCCGCCGGGGGCGGCGGCGGAGGTGGCGGGGGCACGGCACCGGCCATGCGGTGACCGCAGACCTCGCACCAGTCGTCGGAACCCGACTGGTGTCCGTTCGGGCAGGTCGGCATGTCGGCGCTTCCCCCTCTCATGTCCGGCCCACCGGGGACCGTAAATCGTGCAGAACGGCGTGCGTGATGCTCGCGTTTCGCTACGCAACTGTGCGCGCAGTGCGTGTGCGCTGCGCTACTTCTTTACACGAACAGTCTTTGTGGACCGTGTTTCGAGAGTCATCTCGTCGGCCTCCGCGACCTTCGCCTTCAATCGCACAGTACCCGCCGCGGCATCGACCACGTCCACCACCTTCGCAAGCAGTTTCGCCGTATCCGCGTTTCCGGAGGCACTCGCGAGCTGAACCGCGCGGCCCAGTTTGGCTGTTGCCCCGTCGGCATCTCCCGCTTTACGGGCATCCAGGCCCTGTTGGATGACTTGCGCCAGTTCCGCCTGACCCGTGTAGTGCGCGACCTGCGGATTGATCGACGTGGACGCCGTCATGTCGTCGGTCCACACGGCCCGTACGAGGCCCTGTGCGCCCAGGGTCTGGGCGGTGCCGTCGCCGTGCGGGATCACCAGGGAGACCCGGGCGGCGAGCATCTCCTGCCCGAGGCCGGCCTCGGGCACCTCCACGCACACGTGGTAGTCGCGGGACTCGTCGCCCCAGGAGCCCGTGGGGTAGTCCCCGGCGCGCGGGCCCGCCTCGGTACGGCGGTCGGTCAGCGGCTCGACCGTCGGCGCGACCTGCTTGACGAACTTGATGGAGGTGCCGACCGGGGTCCACAGCCGCAGCGCCACGTCCGCGACCTCCTTGCCCATGGCCGTCTCCATCATCTGCGTGAAGTCGGCGGACAGGCCCGCCGGATCGGCCACGATGTCGGCGGTGCCGAGCAGCGCGGACGCGATCCCCGTGACTTCTTTCACTTCCCAGTCCGTGCCGACGCCCCGGGCGTCCGCGGTGAAACGGCCGGCGCAGGCGTCCAGGGCGGCCTTGAGGTCCTCGGGCGACTCGTGTTCGTTGCGGCCGTCGGTGAGCACGATGCCGTGCCGGATGGTGACGTCCGCCGAGGACAGCAGCCGGTCGGCCAGCTTCAGCCAGGTGCCGATCGCGGTCCCGCCGCCCGCGCTGAGCTTGCGCAGCGACTGCTTGGCCTGCTCACGGGTCCGGGCGTCGGCGACGGCCAGTTCACCGTTGCCCGGGTAGACCTCCTTGGCCACGTGCGTCCCGCCGATGACCGCGAAGTGCACGCCGTCCCGCAGGGCGTCGATCGCGGCGGCCGTCGCGTCCCTGGCGCCGCGCATCTTGGTCGGCGGGTAGTCCATGGACCCGGAACAGTCGACCATGATCGCCACGGCCGCGTCCGGGCTCTCTCCCGGTGTGTACAGATGGGGTGCCGCGACGGCACTCCCGACCGTGCCGCCGCCGGTGGAGGTGACCGTCACGATCGCGTTGACCTCGCGGCCCCCCTCCGGCAGGTACTCGTTCTGGTAGACCTCCACCGAGAACTGCGGCACGTTCGACTTCGAGAAATTGGCCATGCGTTCTCTGCTCCCCCTCAGGACTCCCACAGGTGGTGGGTGATGTCGGTAGGCGGACCGGTCCCCTCCGGCCCCGACCGGGCCGAGGCCCCTGCGCTCTCCCGGTCGTCCCTACCGTCGCTGCCGTCTCTACCGTTTCGTACCGCTTGGGCCTCTTAGGCCGATCCTGCCCCTTGTTGCGGTGCCGGGAACGGAAGCACGGCCACTGTTACGTTGTCGTGGCCCCCGCCGTCCAGGGCGTGGCCCACCAGGACCTGGGCGCTGTGCAGCGGCCGGTCGGCGGCGTCGGCCGGGATGACCTCGGCCATCTCCTCGGCGCCCTCGGCGTAGTTCCACAGTCCGTCGGTGCACACCACGACCACACCGGGCCGGTCCGGCTTGAAGGAAGCGGTGTGCGGCTCCAGTTCGTACGAGTCCGCCCCGAGCCAGCCCGTGATGGCGTGGGCGCGGTCGTCCGCGTACGCCTCGGCCTCGCTCATCAGGCCCGCGGCGACCATCTGGGCCGCCCAGGAGTCGTCCTCCGTGAGCCGGGCGGGCGGTGCCGACCGGTCGACGGGCACCCAGTAGACGCGGCTGTCGCCGACCCAGCCGACGACCAGCAGGGTGGGGGTGACGACGGCGCCGACGAGCGTGCACGCCGGGGCGTTCACATGCGGCTGATGCTCCTGGGACGGGGCGGCGGGGTCCGCGAGGGAGTTGACCGCCTCGGCGGCGGCGAGGATCGCGTCGTGCATGGCCTGCTGCGGGTGCGTGCCGCAGGGCAGGGCGGCGAGCAGCGACTCGTTCGCGGTGCGGGAGGCGGCCAGGGAGGCCTCGTCGGGGCGGGTCGCCGAGGAGACGCCGTCGCAGACGATCGCGACGACCGCGGGCGAACCGTCGGGCAGCGCGGTCGCGGACACGGTGAACGCGTCCTCGTTGCGGTGGTGGCGCAGCCCGCGGTCGCTGACCGCGGCGACCGCGTCCAGCTCCTGCTCCATGTGGTCGCGTTCGCGCGGCTGCGCGTGGCCGCAGTTCTCGCAGTAGCCGTCCCGGTCGACCTGGCCCGCGCGGCACGCCACGCAGACCTTCAGACCGGCGGCGGGCGTCACGAGGTCGGCCGTCCGCGGGTCGGCGGGCGACGCCTCGATCGTGGGCACCTCGACGGTCGGCATCTCGTCCGCCGGGATCTCGGGAGGCAGCGGGGCGGCGAGCGGGTACTCGTCCGGCTCGGCCGCGGCGCGGGCCGGCGGCTGGTCATGCCCCTGCCCTCGTCCCTGGGCCTGCGACTGCGGTCGCGCATGCGGCTGGGCGGGCGAGGGGGGCTGCGACCGTTCCGGTGGCAGGGCGGACGACTGCGCGTGCGGTGGTACGGGCGACCCGGCGGGGCGGTCGAAGCGCACACCGGGGCTGTCGGAGCCACCCGACTCGCGGCCCTCGATGTCCGCCGGCAGCACCACGGCCGCCGGTGTGCCCGAGCTGTCGGCCTCGGGCGCGACGGGCCAGTCCACGGCGGTCACCGGGGCCACGGGCGCCGCGGGGGCCACCCCGGCCACGGCTGAGGGCGGCCGTGGCGCCGAGCCGTTCATGGTGATCGTGGGACGGTCGTCCGGCGGCGCGGGCACGGCCGACAGGTCGTAGCCGCACGCACCGCAGAAGCGGTCTCCCGACTCCAGCGGTTCCTCACAGCTGGGGCAGGCGGCCAGTTGGGGCATCTGCGACATGAATTACACCCACGTCCGGGGGCGGTAGCGGTTGGCGCGCTCCACCAGATCGATCCTCTCCTCGCCACCCTGGGCGAGCCGGGCCAAGGTCCGGTACGAACGCTCCAGTCCGAAGCGCAGGCCCCGCTCGTCCAGGTCACTGCCGAGCAGTACGGTCCGCGCACCCGTGTTCGACGGGGCGGAACCCTGGATACCGGAGAGTACCCAGTCCAGGGCGCAGCCAAGGACCTCTGTGGACAACTGCTCGCGGCGCACCGCGTCCAGGCCGTACCCGTCCAGTGCCTCGACCTGGGCCGCGGCCGAGGTCAGGTCGTCCAGGAACGGCGCCACAGGGCCCTCAGAAGTCCCAGGAGTCACCGGGGCCCCTGGAGCCCCGATTGGAGCGCCCGGTGCTCCCGGCGGGCGCGGAGCGGCCTCGGCCAGGCGCTGCCGCAGCCGCGCCCGGACCGCGGCGACCCGGGCCGCCGTGTAGTGGATCGAGGACTCCGGCACCGACTCCAGCGTCCGTACGGCGCCGGTGCGGTCGCCCGCCGCGAGCTGGACGCGCGCCAGGCCGAACGCGGCGCTGACATAGCTCGGGTCGGTCGTCCACACCAGCCGGTAGTACTCGGCGGCGTTGTCCAGCTGTCCGAGGACCTCCGCGCACAGGCCGAGGGCCAGCTTGGGCGCGGGCTCACCCGGGAACGCGTCGTAGATCGCGTCGAAGGACACCGCCGCCACCTCGTGGTCGCCGGCCGCGAGCGCGGCGACGCCCCGGTACCAGACGACCCGCCAGTCGTCGGGGTGGTCGCTCTCCAGCGTTTCGAGCGCCCTGGTCGCCTGGTCGAGCTCGCCCAGCTCCAGGCGGGCCCGCAGCTCGCGCAGCCGCAGCTCGGGGGAGCCGGCGGGCGCCGACCGCAGGGCGCTGATCAGCTCCCCGGGCGCGGACGTCATGAGGCCGGCCAGGAAGCCCGCGTTCGGATCGCCGGGGTCGACATGGGGGACCGGGAGCGCGAGCGAGGCGGCCGAGGTGTTGAGCGGTTTCACGAGGGAGGCCGGAGCGGGCGCCAGAAGAGGGGAACCGTTTGCCCCCGCACCCGTACCTGCACCTGCCCCCGCCCCCGTACCTGCCCCCGTCCGCGTCCCGGGTGAGCCGTTCGCTCCCGCCGTCAGCTGCGGCGAACCGTTCGTTCCGGCCGTCGGAGCCGGTGATCCGTACGCTCCGGCAGGCAGCCGCGGTGATCCGTTCGCCCCGGCCGTCACGGCCGGCGCGCCCTTCCTCCCCCGCCTTCCCCGCTTCTCCCGTACGGGCTCCACCCGTACGCCCAGCCGCGACACGTCGCCGCTCAGCTTGCCGAACAACTCCGTGTCCGTGACCTTCAGTTCGGGTCCGAACAGGGTGGACAGCGCGGGCCGCGCCCGGCCCGTCTGCATGGAGACGACCTCGCGCAGCACGCCCGTGAGCTGCTCGGCCATCTCCTGCGCGGAGGCGAACCTGCGGGCCGGGTCGGGGTCGGTGGCCCGGACGAGCAGCCGGTAGAACGACTCGTAGGTGCGGAAGACCTCGATGTTGTCGGGGTCGGGCAGGGAGTCCACGAACACGTTCGTGTAGCCCTGGAAGTCGAAGGTCATCACGGCCAGGGTGCGGGCGACCGTGTACAGGTCGGAGGCGACCGAGGGGCCGACGTCGGCGACCTCCGGGGCCTGGTAGCCGACCGTGCCGTAGATGGCCGACTCGTCGTCGTCCATCCTGCGCACCGCGCCCATGTCGATCAGCTTGAGCTGGTCCTCGGTCTGTATCGCGTTGTCGACCTTGAAGTCGCAGTACAGGAGGTTGCGGCTGTGCAGATGGCCGAGCGCCTCCAGCGCCTCGATGCCGTACGCGCAGGCCTGCTCCACCGGCAGCGGGTCACGCTTGCCGGTCGCGGTGCGGCGGTCGTTGGCGATCTCCTTGAGGGACTTTCCGCCGACGTACTCCATGACGATGTAGCCGTCGAGGGAGCCGGTGCGCTGGTCTAGGTGCTCCACGAAGTTGTAGATCCGCACGATGTTCGAGTGCTCGATCTCGGCGAGGAAGCGGCGCTCGGAGATC
The DNA here is from genome assembly GCF_042677425.1 of Streptomyces sp. NPDC127119. Classification (NCBI taxonomy): domain Bacteria; kingdom Bacillati; phylum Actinomycetota; class Actinomycetes; order Kitasatosporales; family Streptomycetaceae; genus Streptomyces; species Streptomyces sp. NPDC127119. The sequence goes on from NZ_JBHXTO010000025.1 coordinate 54,005, forward strand.
GCGGCGGCCATGGCGTCCTGGTCGCCCGTGTCGAGGAGGCCCTTGAGGACCACCCAGCGGTCGGACACCGCCCGGTCCACGGCGAGATAGACCCAGCCGAGCCCGCCGTGCGCCAGACAGCCCATGACCTCGTACTGGCCGTGCACGATGTCGCCGGTCTGCAGCTTCGGCACGAACGAATACGGGTGGCCGCACTTGGTGCAGAAACCCTCCGTACGGCCGGACCGCTCCCCGCGCGAACGCCCCACCGGCGCCCCGCAGTCGGACCGCGAGCAGAATCGCTTCCGCTCCGGAACCTCGGGGTTCTCCTGCACCATCGCGCGCGGATCGGGCCGCGGCACGTCCGGCACCTGTACGAGGCCGACGCCGAGCCGGCCGCGGCTGGAGGACCCGGCCGCCGAACCGGAGCTGCGCACCGACACCGAACGGCCCGTCGACCGCCCCGAGACGGCCCGCGAGAGGCGGCCCGACACCGAACGCCGGGACTGCGCGGAACGTGACGTGGAGCGGGCGGACGCACGGGAGCCGGAGCGTGAACTCCCGCTGCCCGAACCGCGGGAGCCCCTGCCGCCCGCCGTGATCCCGGTCGGCGGCGAACCCACCATACCGGTCGACGAGACGACCGGCGCCAGACCGCAGGTGTCGCAGTACAGCTCGCCGCCGCCCATGTCCTCGTACGAGCCGGGGCAGCCGGGCCGCTGACACTGTTTCTGCTGACTCTCCTGACTCGGCCGGCTTTCGTTCGGCTGACTCATGACTCCCCCCTCCGGTCCTGTGGCCCGCCGTCCCCGGGGACCCTCGGCACCAGTACTTCGGCGGCTGCCTGCTGGTAGCGCAGCACCGCCTGTTCCGCCACGCGCAAGTCGCAGGGCGCACTCCACAGCATGCGGCGCGCCGCGTCGTACCGCTCCACCAGCAGCGGATCCTCGGCGAAGCCGAGCCGGGCGACCTTCGCCTTGTACGCGTCGAGCCGGCCGCGCAGCTCCGCGCGGACCGCGAGCGGCGCGGTGACCGCGGTCAACGACTCGCGGGCGCGCAGCAGTTCGTCCTCGGCCTTCTCCTCCAGGGACTCCAGCAGGGGCGACAGGCGGTGCCACTGCGCGTGCCTGCGGTACTCGGAGGCCATGGCCAGCTGTTCCTGCAGCGCGGTCGGCGGGCCGCTCACCGCGGGCACCTCGGAGGCGGCGATCTTCGCCAGCACCTCGCCGCGCGCGCTCCTCGCCTCGGCCAGCGTGCGGTCCGCGCGGCTCAGCACGTCCCGCAGCCGCACCAGCCGTGCCTCCGCGTCCTGCCGCACGGTGAGCACGGCGTCGATCTCGCGGCGCACCTCTTCCAGGGCGCGCGCCTCGCGGTCGTAGCGCGTGGTGTCGGGACGACCGCCGCCCGGCGCCGAACTCCCCTGCGCGGGGGCCCAGAAGGCCAGCGGGTCGGACACCACCTGCTCGCGCAACGACGTCAGGGTGCGGGTGATCCGCTCCAGGTCGTCGCCCGAGGGGTGCTCACCGGGCCGTACGCCCACGGAGTGCGCGAGCCTGCGGGTGCGCTGCAGCTCGGCGGCCAGTAAATCTATCCGCGCGGGCAGGGCCGACCAGACGGCGTCGGCCGTGACGACCATGTCCAGCGAGGTCGCGTACAACTCGTTCATCCGCTCGACCAGTTCGGCGAGGGTGAAGCGTTCGCTCAGTCGGCCCGTGCCCGCCATCGTGGGCGCGGCGGCCGTCGCGGAGGCGCTGCCGGCCACCGTGACGCTCTCGCCGCGCAGCAGTTCCGTCAGTTCCACGAGGTCGTCGCGGCTGGACCAGCGTCTGCGGGAGCGGATCTCGCGGGCGGAGCGCAGCGCGTCGGCGTACGCGTCGAAGTAGGACCAGAGCAGGGTGATCGACGCCTCGGCGGTGCCCCAGCGCTCCTTGGTGGTGCCCGTCAGCTCGGCGCCTTCGAGGAGTCTGCGGCCCGCGTGGTCCTGGAGGGCGAGGAGCGAGGTCTCGATGGCCTCGTGCTCCGCGCCGAGCCGCGCCAGCGCACGGTCCACCTCGTCCCGGTCCAGTACCGGCCCGGATGGTCCCGCGACGCCCATCGATCACCCCTCGTTTCCTGTTGCCCGCGCTGGTCTGTCCTGTACCGCTCGTCCCGCGCCGCTCGTCTCGTCGTCCCGGTGCGAAATCATCCGCGTCATCCGTGGAACTACGGGAGTGTCATGGTCATTTGTACTGGACCGGGGGTGGCCCGGACGACTCACCGAGGCTCTCGGCGAGCCACTTGTCGTACGACGTCTGCCACCCGTCCTTGCGGTAGTCCACGAGGATCTGGTTGACCCGGCGCACCAGGTCGTCGGTGCCCTTCTTCATCGCCACGCCGTAGAACTCGTCCGTGAACGGCTTGCCCTTGAGACCGACCGTCGGGTCCTGTGCGGCCTGGCTCGCGGCGAGCGCCCCGTCGGTCACCACGGCGTCCGCCTCACCGAGCTGCAGCCGTACCAGACAGTCGAGTTGGTTCGGCACGGTGCGGTCCCTGAACTTGGCGGACGCCGGGAGGGTGCCGTCCCCGTCGGCCGCGTCCAGTGCGTCGAAGGCGGTCGAGCCCTTCGCCGTGCAGATCCGTTTGCCCGCCAGGGACTTGTCGAGTCCGGTGATGTCCGACTTCTTCGGGGCGAGCACCTGCTGGCCGGTCTCGAAGTACGGCGAGGAGAAGGCGACCTGTTCCAGCCGCTTGCAGTTGATCGTCATGGTGCGTACCACCATGTCGACCTTTTCGTCCTGGATCGCCGGGATGCGCTGATCGGTGGGGATGGCCCGGAAGCGGATGTTGTTCGGCTTGTCTCCGACGATCTTGTTCGCGATCTCGTGCGCGAGGTCGATGTCGAAGCCCTCCAGCTCGGCATTGTCCGACTCGCTGTTCGGGTCGCGGTAGCCGAAGCGGTAGCTGTTCTGGTCGACGCCGACGATCAGGTAGCCGCGCTCCTTGATCTTCTGGACCGTCTTGCCGTTCTGGTCGCCCGAGGACGGCGACAGGCTCTGCTTCTCGGGGTCGGGGCACTTCTCCGGAGCCCTGACCTGGTCGCCCCTGGCCGTGCCCGGCGCGGCGAGGTCCTCGGCGTCGTCCCCGCGTGACTGGGTCACCGGCAGCAGCAGTGCGAAGACCACCGCCAGGGCACAGACGACCGCCATGGCCGCCACACCGCCCCAGCCCCTCAGGCTGGCCCGCAGACGTCGCGCGTTCATCGTCATGCCCCCTCTCACCGGTACTCCGACAGCCTGCGCCCGATGCCCAGCACCGCGCCGGCCGCGGCCAGCACGGCGAGCACCGCGGCGCCCACCACGAGGCCGTTCATCGCGCCCCGGCCGTCACCGGCCGCCTGCTCGAACTCGGCGCGCTCGTGCGTGAGCGCTGCCGCCAGGTTCGTGTCCACGCTGTCGAAGCACTCGCCCGTCGGCTTGTCGGCCTTCGAGCCGATGATCCGGGCCAGCGCGCCCTGGTAGTCGCCCAGCTGGTCCTTCTCGCGGGCCTCCGCGTGCCGCTGCTTCCAGACCTTCATGTTGCCCGTCGCGGCCTCGACCGGCTTCACGCCCGCGGCGTCGTCGGCGAGGTCCTCGGCGGCGGCCAGTTTCGCGGTGAGGTCCTTCATCTGCTTCTCGAAGTCGTAGTCGAACGTGTCGACCGTCTCGGTCCCGGCCTCGGTGACCACGTCCTTGGTCTCCGCGCCGCGGGAGACCAGCGTGAGGTTCTCGTTGCTGCGGGCCTTGAGCGAGGCGAGCCGGGCGTCGTTCAGCGTGGTCAGCGAGCGCACACCGTGGTCGTACGAATCGTTCAGCCCGGCGCGGGCGACGGTGTGGCCGACGACCAGCCAGAGCAGGACGACCGTGGTGGCGGCCGTGGCGGCGACCAGGCCGTGGTTCAGCACGCGGTTGGTCCGGCGGTAGTTGCGCCGCTGCGCCCACACGAGACCGCCGACGGCCACGACACCGGCGCCGATCGCGATCCACGGATAGGGCGTCGCGTCGTCGTAGTCGGAGCGCAGCCGCTGGTTCTCCACCGTGTAGAGCTGCTCGGCGTCTTCGAGCATCGTCTGCATCTTCGCGTTCGCGTACCGCAGGTAGGCGCCGCCGAGGGGGTAGCCCTGCCGGTTGTTGGCGCGGGCCCGCTCGACCAGGCCCTTGTACACGGGAAGCATCGTGTTCAGCTCGGTGATGGTCTTCGCCGAGGTGGAGCCGGGCTGGGAGTTGGCCGCCGCCGTCACCAGTTTGTCGGCGGCCTGGCCGATGTTGCGCTCGTAGTCGTCGCGGGACCTCTTCGTCTCCTGGCCACCCGCGAGGAAGCCGCTCGACGCCGCCGTGTTGGCGGCGGCGAGGGAGCGGTAGATGTCGGCCGCGTCGGCGCTCAGCGGCTGGCTGCTGTGCAGCACGTCGTCGGCGGCGGCGGAACGGTCCGTCATCTCCCAGGCGGTGAGCGCGCCGAACGCGACGACCAGGACGGCGAGGACCGCGCCGATGATGCGCAGCCGCCCCGGCTCGGTGGTCGCCCCGGCCCGCAGCCGGTCGACGCCCTCCGCCCACGCCGTGCGCCGCGGGGGCCCGGCGTCGGGCGCGCCCGGCCGGCCCTGCGACCCCGGCGGCGTGGCCTGCGGCGGGACCGCAGGCGACGCGCCCGCCCGCCCCTGCGGTGGCGCCGCGGTGCTGTGCTGCTGGTGTGTCACCTGACCTCCCCCATGGTCGTCGCCGGTCACCTCCGCCCGGCGCCGAGGCGCACGGGAAGAGACGCTCGGCCGCAAGTATCGCCGCCGGGACCGACATCCGAACAGGGCTTGACGCGATCTTGGTCGGATTGCGGCCCGGCGAAGATCCCGCACCCCCTGTTCATGAATACGCCAACCCGAACAGTTCGGTTCCCGGCGTGCTCAGACCCTCTCGTAAAACTCCCTCACGCGGGCGTGCGCCCGGGCCGGGGCGCCCTGGTGGTCGAGGCCGAGGAGTGCGGCCCCGAGGACCGGGCGGACGGTGACGACCCGGGGTACGGCCTTGGGGGCCCGCTCGGCCAGCAGCTCCCGTACGCGGTCGTCGAGTTGGGGGTGGCGGGCGGCCAGCACGCCGCCGCCGAGCAGGACCGGCGCCTCCTCGCCCAGCAGGTCGAGGCGGGTCAGGGCGACGACCGCCATGGCCACCACCTCGTCCGCCAGCCGGTCGACGAGGGCGCGGGCGACCGGGTCGCCGTCCGCGGCCGTGGCGAACAGGACCGGCGTCAGCTCGTGGCGCCGCGCGTCCTCGACGCGGCCCAGGTGCAGGGCCTCGATCAGCGCGTACATCGTGCCCAGGCCGAAGTGCGCGGGCAGGGCGCGGGCCAGTTCGGTCGGGGCGCCCCGGCCGTCCTCGGCGCGCGCCGCGTGCCACAGTGCCTCCTCGGCGAGGCCCCAGCCGCCGCCCCAGTCGCCGGAGACCCGGCCGAGGGCGGGGAAGCGGGCGACCCGGCCGTCGGGCCGCATGCCCACGCAGTTGATGCCCGCGCCGCACACCACGGCGACGCCCCGCGGCTCCTCGACACCGGCGCGCAGTATCGCGAAGGTGTCGTTGCGGACGTCCACGGTCGCCCCCCACGCGCGCGCGTGCAGCGCGGCGGCCAACTGCTCCTCCTCCACGGGCAGATCGGCGTTGGCGAGACACGCGGAGACATGGCCGACCGCGCTGACGCCCGCGGCGGCGAAGGCCCGGCCGACGGCGTCGGCGAGCGTGTCCACCGCCTCCCGGACGCCGACGACGGGAGGCCGGAACCCGCCGCCGCGCGCCGTGCCGAGCACGCTCCCGTCGCCCGCCACCACCGCGACGTCGGTCTTGCTGTTCCCCGCGTCCACGGCGAGGACGGTGTGTTCGGCCTCCATATGGGCGGCGGGGTCGGTGTCTTCGGGCCCCGTGTGGGACGCGCTCATGCCCACGCGAGGTGCTCCCGGTTGTGCGCGATCAGCCGGTCGGTGAGGCCGTCGGCGAGTGCGTACTGGCCGACCAGGGGATGGGCGAGCAGGGCCCGGAACACCCGCTCGCGGCCCCCGCGCAGGGCGGCCTCCAGGGCCAGGTCCTCGTACGCGGTCACGTTCGCCATCAGCCCCGCGAACAGCGGGTCCACCGGTGCCACGGGCAGCGGGGCGGCCCCCGAGTGCCCGACCGCCGCCTGCACCTCGATCACCGCGTCGTCGGGCAGGAACGGCAGCGTCCCCCGGTTGCAGGTGTTCACCACCTGGTACGGGCTGCCGCCCGCGCCCAGCAGGGACGCGGCGAGGTCGACGGCGGCCTCCGAGTAGAAGGCCCCGCCCCGCTTGCCCAGCAGCGCCGGCTTCTCGTCGAGCGCGGGGTCGCCGTACATCGTCAGCAACTCCCGCTCCATCTCCGCGACTTCCGCGGCCCGCGACGGCTTCGTACCCAGCTCCCGTACGACCTCGTCGTGCGCGTAGAAGTAGCGCAGGTAGTAGGACGGGACGACTCCCAGGCGGTCGAGGACGCCGCTCGGCAGGCGCAGGTCGCCGGCGATGGTGTCGCCGTGCTCGGCGAGCAGCTTCGGGAGGACGTTCTCGCCCTCCGGGCCGCCGAGGCGCACATGGGTTTCCCAGGTGAGGTGGTTGAGGCCCACATGGTCCAGATGCACATCGGTGGGAGCGACCCCCAGCATCGTGGCGAACTTCCGCTGGAACCCGATCGCCACGTTGCACAGTCCGACCGCTTTGTGACCGGCCTGGAGGAGGGCGCGGGTCACGATGCCGACGGGGTTGGTGAAGTCGATGATCCAGGCGTCCGGGTTGGCGCGCCGGACGCGCTCGGCGATGTCCAGCACCACCGGGACCGTGCGCAGCGCCTTGGCGAGGCCGCCCGCGCCGGTGGTCTCCTGGCCGACGCAGCCGCACTCCAGCGGCCAGGTCTCGTCCTCGTTGCGGGCGGCCTGGCCGCCCACGCGGAGCTGGAGCAGCACGGCGTCGGCGCCCTCGACACCCGCGTCGAGATCGTCGGTCGTGGTGATCCGCCCGGGGTGCCCCTGCCTGGCGAAGATGCGCCGGGCCAGCCCGCCGACGAGTTCGAGGCGGTCGAGCGCCGGGTCGACGAGGACCAGTTCCTCCACGGGCAGGGTGTCGCGCAACCGCGCGAAGCCGTCGATGAGTTCAGGGGTGTAGGTGGAGCCCCCGCCCACTACTGCGAGTTTCATTCTCAGCCCTTCACTCCGGTGAGCGTGACGCCTTCGACGAACGCCTTCTGTGCGAAGAAGAACACAAGGATCACGGGTGCCATGACCAGGACGGTCGCGGCCATCGTCAGATTCCAGTCGGTGTGGTGCGCGCCCTTGAAGGACTCCAGGCCGTAGCTCAGGGTCCAGGCGCCGGGGTTCTCGGACGCGTAGATCTGCGGTCCGAAGTAGTCGTTCCAGGCGTAGAAGAACTGGAAGAGCGCGACGGCCGCGATACCCGGTTTGGCCATCGGCAGTACCACCTTCAGCAGGGTCTTCAGGTCCCCGCACCCGTCGACCTTCGCCGCGTCGATGTACTCGTTCGGGATCGTCATCAGGAACTGCCGCAGCAGGAAGATGGAGAACGCGTCGCCGAACGCCATCGGGATGATCAGCGGCCACAGCGTGCCCGACAGATCCAGCTGCTTCGCCCAGAACAGGTACATCGGGATGATGATGACCTGCGGCGGCAGCATCATCATCGAGATGACCAGCATCAGCGACAGGTTCCGGCCACGGAAGCGGAACTTGGCGAGCGCGTACGCCACCGGGATCGAGGACGCGACCGTCAGCGCGGTGCCGGCGCCCGCGTACAGGAGGGTGTTCTTCCACCAGGTGAGGAAGCCGGGGGTGTCGAAGACCTTGGTGTAGTTGCCCCACTCCCAGGTGTCCGGGACGAGGTCCCTGGTGAGCGTCTGGTCGTCGCTCATCAGCGAGGTCAGGACGACGAACACGAAGGGCAGCACGAAGAACAGCGCGGCGGCGACGCCGAGCGCGTGCACGGCGATCCACTCCAGGAGCGCCTTGCGCCGGGCGGTGCGCTCGGCGGGGGTGACGGGCGGCTTCGGGGACTCGGGCCCCGACTCCGCCGTCGTGAGCGGTACGTGGGCTTCAGTCGTCTGGGTCATGGTCAGTCACCTGCCTGGATGAGTCCGCCGCGGCGCCGCATCAGGAACGCGGTGAACGCCATGGACAGCGCGAACAGCACCAGCGCGACCACGCACGCGGAGCCGTAGTCGAACCGCTGGAAGCCGAGGTTGTAGACGAGCTGCGGCAGGGTGAGCGTCGACTTGTCGGGGTACCCCGGTTCGAACTGCTGGCCCGAGCCGCCGATGATCCCGGAGGCGACCTTCCCGGCGACCAGCGGCTGCGTGTAGTACTGCATCGTCTGGATGACGCCCGTGACCACGGCGAACATCACGATCGGCGAGATGTTCGGCAGCGTCACGAACCGGAACCGCTGCCAGGCCGACGCGCCGTCCAGCTCGGCGGCCTCGTACTGCTCCTTCGGTACGTCGAGCAGCGCGGCCATGAAGATGACCATCAGGTCGCCGACGCCCCACAGGGCCAGCATGGTGAGCGCGGGCTTGGACCAGGCGGCGTCCGTGAACCAGCCGGGCGTCGGCAGACCGAGGTCGCCGAGGACCGAGTTCACCGGTCCCGTACCCGGGTTGAGCAGGAACACGAAGGCCAGCGTGGCGGCGACCGGCGGCGCGAGGTAGGGCAGGTAGAACAGCGTGCGGAAGACACCCGTACCGGTCTTGATCTTCGTGATCAGCAGGCCGATGCCCAGGCCGAAGACGACCCGGAAGGTGACCATGACGAGCACCAGCCACAGGGTGTTGCGCAGCGCCGGCCAGAACATGGGGTAGTCGTTGAAGACGTAACTCCAGTTCTCCAGCCCCCGGAACTCCGGGACGCCGAAGCCGTCGTACTTCATGAAGGAGAAGTACACGGTCGAGATCAGCGGGTAGGCGAAGAAGACGCTGAAGCCGATCAGCCACGGCGACATGAAGGCGGCCGTGCGCAGAGCCTGTTTCCTGCGTTTCGTCCGCAGGGTGGGTGAGGTCGCGGAGGCGGGGAGCGTGGACATCGGGCGCTACTTCGCCTGCTCGATGTCACGGTCGATCTGGTCGGCGGTCTTCTTCAGACCGGCCTTCAGATCCTTCACCTTGCCGGACTCGTACTGGTAGCCGAAGTCCTGGAGTGTCGTCTGGTACGTCGAGCCGTTGACGGACGCCGGCGGGGTGTTCGACTGCGGGTGCTGGGCGATGTCCACGAAGGTCTTGAAGCCGTCCTCGACCTTCAGGTCGGGCGACTTGAGCGCGTCGAACGTGGACGGCACGTTGTGGATGGCGTTGGCGAACGACACGACGGCCTCGGTGTCGGTCGTCATGTACTTCATCAGTTCCCAAGCCGCGTTCTGCTTCTTGCTCTGCGGCGCGATGCCCATGATCGTGCCGGACAGGAACCCCTTGCCGTACTCGTCCACCTCGTCGTCGGCGACGGGCATGGGGGCGGTCCCGATCTCGAACGTCACCCCCGCGTCCTTCGCCATCCCCAGCCGCCACTCGCCGTCGAGCTGCATCGCCACCTGGCCGGTCTGGAAGGGGTGCTTGGCGCCCCACTCGTCGCCGAACGTGTTGCGGTACTTCTCCAGCTTCTGGAAGCCGCCGAGATCGTCGACGAGCTTCTTCTGGTACGTGAACATCTCCGCGAAGGCCGGGTCGTCGGCGATGTTCGACTTGGCGCTGTCGTCGAAGTAGGAGTGGTCCCACTGCGACATGTAGTGGTCCACCACGGTCTCGTAGCCGTGGAAGTTCGGCATGAAGCCGAGCTGTTCGTACGAGTCGCCCTTGGCCTTTGTGAGCTTCTTCGCGTCCTTCGCGAACTCGGTCCAGGTCTTCGGGGGCGACTTGATGCCGGCCGCCTCGAAGGCGTCCTTGTTGTAGTAGAGGCCGTACGCGTCACCGAGCAGCGGCAGCGCGCACCGGGTGCCCTCGAACTGGGTGTACTCCAGCATCGGCTTCGGGATGATCGCGTCCAGGTCGAGCTTCGACTTCTCGATGAACGGCTTGAGGTCGGCGAAGGCGCCGGACGAGCAGAACTTGCCCACGTTGGACGTGGTGAACGAGGAGACGACGTCGGGCCCGTTCGAACCGCCCGCGCGCAGCGCCTGGTTGAGCTTGTCGTCGTTGATGTTGCCGACGACCTTCACCTTGATGTTGGGGTGCGCCTTCTCGAAGCGGGCGATGTTCTCCTGGATCGCCTTCACCTCGGCGGGCGCGCTCCACCCGTGCCAGAACGTGATCGTGGTCTTCGCGTTCGGGTCGTCCGTGGCACCGGAACCGGACGAGCCGGTACAGCCGGTACCGCCGGTGGCGAGGAGGACTATCGACGCGGCGGCGAGCACCGCTTTACGGGGCATTCCGGGCATGACGGGGTCTCCCTATGAGCAGGGCGGGCTGGACGGGGGAAGGGGGCGGAGCCGGTAAGAGGGTGTTCAGTGGTTCAGTGGCCCTTCGTCGGGCCGGTCGGGGCTGGTCAGTGGGCGGAGGTGTCGAAGACCTCGTCGCGGGTGGCGGCGAGCGCGCTCTCCAACGCGCCGCGCAGCACGGGCTGTTCGTGTACGTCGCCGACGACGAGCCGCGGCCGGGACGCGGCCAGCTCCTCCAGCTCGGCCTGCACCAGCGCGCGCAGGGGTTCGCCGCCCCTGCTGAGCGAGGCGCCGCTGAGGACGACGAGTTCGGGGTCGAGGACGGAGACGAGCGAGGCGAGACCGGTGGCGAGACCGGTCGCGTACGTCTTGAGGAGTTCCCGGTGCGGGCCCGTGTCGATGTCCGCGGCCTGTTCGACGAGGGCGGCGGCGACCTCGCTGTACGGGCCGGTGGGGATGGGCTTGATGCCGAGTTCGCGGGCGAGTTTCGGGATGGCCTGGGAACCGGCCAGTTCCTGATAACCACCGCTGTTGGCCTTGGTGACGTGCCGGACGAGGGGCGCGCCGGGGACGGGCAGGAAGCCGACCTCGCCCGCGCCGCCGGTCCAGCCGCGGTGCAGCCGTCCGCCGAGCACGAGGGCGGCGCCCAGGCCTCCCTCGTTCCACAGCAGGACGAAGTCGTCGTGGCCCCGGGCGGCGCCGAGCCGCTGTTCGGCGACCGCGGCGAGGTTGACGTCGTTCTCGTACTCGACGGGCATCGGCAGCGCCGCCGCGAGCTCGTCGAGCAGGGCGGGGGAGTGCCAGCCGGGCAGGTGGGAGGCGTAGCGCAGCCGGCCCGTGTTCGGGTCGAAGGCGCCGGGGGTGCCGATGACGAGCCGCTGGACGTCGGCCCGGACCAGCCCCGCCGCCTTCACCGCGCCGTCGAGGGCGTCGGTGACCTGCCGTACGACGGTGTGGGCGGCGCGCCTGCCGGGGGTGGGCAGTTCGTACTCGCCCACCGTCCTTCCCGTCACGTCGGCGACGGCGGCGAGGATCCGCTCGGGAGTCACGTCGAGCCCGGCGGCGTACGCGGCGGAAGGATTCACCGCGTACAGCTGCGCGTTCGGCCCGGGGCGCCCTTCGCTCGTCCCGGTGACGACGACGAGCCCTGCCGCCTCCAGCCGGGCGAGCAGCTGGGAGGCGGTCGGCTTCGAGAGTCCCGTCAGCTTGCCGATCCGGGTGCGGGAGAGCGGGCCGTGCTCCAGCAGGAGGTCGAGCGCGGCGCGGTCGTTCATGGCGCGCAGCACGCGCGGGGTGCCCGGGGTACCGGATGTTGCTGCCATGACTGTCGACACCTGCCTCTCGGCTGACCAGCTTCCCAGTGTGATTACCGGAAAGTCCACCGAAGGATCACCGCTGCGATCACTGTTAGGAAACTTTCCTATCGATGGGAGGAAGGTAGGCCGGGGGCGGGGGAGGCGTCAACAGGTTGCCCCCGCGGCAACAGAGTCGTTACCTGCGGGGGCGGGGTGGTGCGAGGGCGTCCGTGGAGGCTCACTCGAAGAACTTGAGGCTGAACCCGGTGTTGGTGGGGGAGCCGGGGACGTTGGCGCGGCTGTACGTGGTGTTGCCCCACCAGACGGCCGTGCCGGTGTACCAGTAGCGGTTGGACCACGAGTACGGCGTGCCCTTCGCGACCGCGTGGAACATCGTCGGGAAACGGTTGCCGGACGGCGGCCCGGCGGTGGCGTCGCCGCGCGGCAGGACGAAGGTGTGGTGGCCGGGGCCGTCGACGTTCAGCGTCGGGTCCCAGCCGGACATCATGGTCGCGCGGTGGGACCCGAACAGGCAGCCGTTGGACTTGTACCAGTCCCACACGTACGTCGGATCGCCGCCGGCCCGCAGCCGCAGGTCGGCGATGCAGTACTGGTCGCTCCAGCTGCCGTTGGCGGAGTACGCGATGTGCAACTGCCCGTTGGGGTCGACGATCGGCTGGGGCGCCTCGTTGATGTACGGGTTGCCGACGACCCGCTCCCACGACTCGCGGGGCTGCGAGATGACGTACCGGTCGCCGGTGGACGTGGTGGCACCGCTCAGCCGGGCTACGTACAGGTTCTGCTCGACGTTGGTGTCACCGGCCCAGCCGGACCAGACGAACCAGCGCTGGCCGTTGAAGGTGAAGGGGGCGCCGTCGATGGCCCACTTGTCGCCGGGGAGGGCGACCTTGGTGGCGGCGGAGTAGCCGCTGGCCGGGCTGGCCGAGCTGATGTGGTACATCCGGTGGGCGGCGCCGGTGCCGGCGGCGAAGTAGATGCGGTACGCGCCGTCGTGGTGCACGATCTCGGGCGCCCAGACCTCACCGAGCCCGCCGGTGTCCCGCCACACCTGCTGCTTGGGCGCGGCGGCGATGCCCTCCAGGGTGGCCGCGGTCCGCACGGCGATCCCACCGTCCACGGACTTGGCGGCGACGTAGAGGTCACCGACCTTGATGACACTGGGGTCGGCGCCACCGAGGGTGGTGCGGCCGAGGGTGCCCGCGGTGACGGCCTCGGCGCTCGCGGCGGCCCCGGCGGTGGTCGCGGCCTGCCCGAGGGCGAGGAGGAGGGCGGCGGCAAGCCCGAACGGAACCAGGCGGGCGAGCCGACTGCGGGTGGGAGACATCCGGGGGGTCCTCCTGATCGTGTCCACGTCAGAGAGCGCTCTCGGATCATCGCTGCGCGGCGGGCGACCGTCAATACGGCGGGGGCCAGAGGTGCGACATTCGATTACGGGGTCCAGGGGGACGAGTGGAGATCGCTTGTTCTCACGTCGGCCGCAGGAGCCGGGACTGACTCAGTGTCGGCGGGCGCCGTCGAGCGCACCTGCGGCGGTGAACTCCGCCCACGCCGTGGGGGAGAGGCGGAGTATCGGGCCGTCGGGGGTCTTTGAGTCGCGGACGGCGACGGTGTGCGGGGCGTTGAGGGCGACTTCTACGCACTCGCCGGAGAAGGTGCTGTAGCTGGACTTCACGAAGTGGAAGTCGGACACGGTCAGATCTCCTTGCGCAGGCCGTCGATGAGGGTGATGGAGTCGCGCGGGGCCAGAGCCAGGCGAGCTGTGCGATTGAAGCGCTCGCTGTACATGGTGCCCTTCGTTTCGTCCTCGACCCACATCGGGCCTGTCAGGGAGTCCACCTGAACCACGTCGAGTGCCCCGGTCTCGGCGAAGGAGAGAATGCTGAACGGTCCGGCGATGCAAGGGTGTCCACCGGCGCGGAACGGAACCACTTGCAGGCGTACGTTCGGCAGTGCGGTGAGGTCCAGCAGGTGCTCCAGTTGTGCATGCATGACAGTGGTGCCGCCGACCTGTTGGCGTAGTGCGGCTTCCCAGACCATCGCGTACACCGTGACCGGGCGTTCACCCAAAAGTCGCTCCTGGCGCCTCTGTTTGACCTCGACCCAGCGTTCGATGTCGTCCGGATCCTCCCAGTCGCCCTCGCTCACGGAGAGCGAACGGGTGTACTCGGACGTCTGGAACAGGCCTGGCACGAGCGAGGACTGCCAGTTGCGGATGTGGGTCGCCGCGTCCTCCATGGCGACGTACTCGGCCAGACCGCCGGCGTTGGGCGAATGCTGCCACCAGCCCTTGGCCTTGCGGCGTTCACGGTCCAGTTTCGCCAGTTCCAGGAGCCGGGCGAGCGTGTCGCGGTCCTCCAACCCGTACAGCTCGCACAGAACACGGATGTCCGGGTCCCGCATGGGCACCCATCCCCGTTCCATCTTCACGATCTTCGAGTTGGTCGCGTTGATGACTTCGGCCGCCTGATGCTGGGTTTTCGCCGAGGCGTCACGTAGCCGAAGCAACTCGCCACCGAGCTTGCGCCCAAGGACAGTTGATACCCGGTTCCCTAGTTGCGCTGTCCCATTCATGGGTTCAGTGTCGCCCCGCTCACCCCGGGCCGGATGCCACCTTCACTCTTTGGAGACAAATATCTCCGAGTGACTTGCATCCGAGATTGCCGCTTCTCTACTTTCAGTGCTCAATCGCTTACTCAGCGGAGTCGTTTGCTGCCCGAGAGGTACGTGTCCCATGGCTGAACCCCTCCTTCACGAGGACTCCCTCGACTACACCCCCCTCGCCCACAGCGTCACGCTCGCCCGGCGGCGGGCCGCGCGGCTCGTCGGGGAGTGGGGGCATCCCGACCGCGCCGGGGACGTCGCCGTGGTCGTCTCGGAGTTGATGAGCAACGCCCTGCTGCACGGCAGCCTCCAGGACCGGCTGATCCGCGCGCGGATCTCACTCGGTGCCGCCACGCTCCGCGTCGAGGTCGGCGACCCGCGAGGGGACCGGCTGCCGTGGCCCCGCCCGGCGCAGGACACCGACCAGTTCGGCCGCGGACTGCTGCTCGTCGCGGCCCTGGCGGACCGGTGGGGCGTAGAGGTGCGCGGCACCGGCAAGACCGTGTACGCGGAGTGGGTGCTTGTCCTCGCCGCAGACGCTGACGGTTCTCGCTCCGGGCAAACCGGACTCGTTCTGTCGGAAGCGGCTGACCGTTCGTCACAGCCGATCCGGGGACACCTTCAGCCGGACGGGCTGGGTCACTAAGCTCCTGCTCGTGGCCAATGATCAGGCGAACCATGTGTCGAAGATGAGCGAACGTGAGTACTTCGCCCGCGTCGGCGATCGCCCCGGCATGTTCGTCGGCAAGGCCTCCTTCCACATGGTGACCGCCTTCCTGATCGGCTACGACCAGCACGCCGGCCGGCACGGCGGCCACGGGCTCGCCGGCTGGCACGAATGGCTTGTCGCCCGCCGGGGCCGGGAATGCCAACACTTCTGGCCCGGCCAGGTCCTGCACGTCGCTCTCCCGAACGGCTGGGACGACCTCTGGAACCTCTCGGACGAGGATGAGGAGCGTGCGATCAAGGTCCTGTTCGAGCTGCTCGACGAGTTCGCCGCCGAGCGCGAGTCAGAACACGCCTCCTAGACCTCGGATCGGCTGCGACGCCGGACCAGCCGGTCCGCTCATTCCGCGGCCCGCGGCCCGCGGCCCGCAGACGCGTGCGGGGCGGCTCCGGATCGCTTCCGGAACCGCCCCGCACGCGCATCAGCCCGTATGAGAAACCTCTCGCCCCTACTTCGCCCCGCTCGACGGAACGACGGCCGGAGGGGTCAGGGGGGACGCCGCCTGCGACTGGGCCGAGCCTGTGTTGGAGTACGCCGACGGGGCCGCCATGCCCGCCGTCGGGTCGGCGGCCGGGGCGTCCTCTGCCGGGATCGGGAGGCCGCCGACGATGCTGATGTCCGCTCGGTCGAAGGCCTGCTTGATGCGCCAGCGCAGTTCGCGTTCGACGGAGAGGGCCTTGCCCGGCATGGTCTTGGCGCTGACACGTACGACCATCGAGTCCAGGATGACGCTGTCCAGGCCCAGTACCTCTATCGGGCCCCACAGGCGCTCGTTCCAGGGCTCGTCCTTGCTCATCGCCTCGCCGACCTCCGCGAGGACCGAGCGGACGCGGTCGAGGTCCTCGTCCGAGCGGACCGTGACGTCGACGCCGGCCGTGGCCCAGCCCTGGGAGAGGTTGCCGATGCGCTTGACCTCGCCGTTGCGGACGTACCAGATCTCGCCGTTGTCGCCGCGGAGCTTGGTGACCCGCAGGCCCACCTCGATGACCTCGCCGGACGCCACCCCCGCGTCGACCGTGTCCCCTACGCCGTACTGATCCTCAAGGATCATGAAAACGCCGGAGAGGAAATCCGTCACGAGGTTGCGGGCGCCGAAACCGATCGCCACGCCCGCCACACCGGCGGAGGCCAGCAGCGGCGCCAGATTGATCTGGAACGTGCCCAGGATCATCAGCGCCGCCGTGCCCACTATCAGGAAGGACGCGACCGAACGGAGGACGGAACCGATGGCCTGGGAGCGCTGGCGGCGGCGTTCGACGTTGACCAGGAGGCCGCCGAGCGCCGTGCCGTCGACCGCCTGGGCCGTTCGGTTCATCCGGTCGATGAACTTCGTGATGGTCCGCCGCACGGCCACTCTCAGCACCACCGCGATGATGACGATGAGCAATATGCGCAGTCCGATGCTGAGCCAGGTGGACCAGTTCTGCTCCACCCAGCTGGCGGCGTTGGTGGCGCTTTCCTGGGCGTCCTGGAGCGTCGGTGACGTCGGTTCCTCGGTGGGATCGGCGGCCGACAGGACGGACAAGAACACGGCAGGTACCTCCAGGCGTAGCGGCCCGCCCGTGGCAGGGGACATTTGGTGGAATGCCGACGGGCGGAAACACCACACTAACGGGGCACCGTGTGCGGATCGTTGCAATGTTCGAGGGAGAGACTGTGCTCACGTGGGGATGAAGGAGATGTGGTCGAAAACACTCCCAGCCCGTTACCGGGACATGGTGGCGCTTCCACCAGGCATGAGGGGAGACTGACTGCAGATCGTCCCGGCGCGAGCCACGCGCCGCCGGCGTACAAGGAGGCCGTCCGTGCCGCATGTCCTGGTCCTCAACGCGTCGTACGAGCCCCTCGGCGTCGTACCGCTCCGCCGCGCGCTCGTCCTGGTCCTTGAGAACAAGGCAGTTTCTCTTGAGGAATCCGGCGCCTTCATGCACAGCGCCACCGTCACCGTCCCCGCGCCCAGCGTGGTCCGGCTGAAAAGGTTCGTGCGGGTCCCTTACCGGGGGCCCGTTCCGCTGACCCGCCGGGCACTGTTCGCCCGGGACGGCGGCCGGTGCATGTACTGCGGTGGCGTCGCAACCAGCGTCGACCACGTCATCCCGCGCAGCCGCGGGGGTCAGCACGTCTGGGACAACGTGGTGGCGTCCTGCCGCCGCTGCAACCACACCAAGGCCGACCGCCACCTGGTCGAGATCGGCTGGCGCCTGCGCCACAAACCGGCCCCGCCGTCGGGGCTCGCGTGGCGCATCATCGGCACCGGGCACCGGGATCCGCGCTGGCTGCCCTACCTGCAGCCGTACGGCGCGGAGGACGCGATGGCCCGGATCGACGGCATTTCCGCCTGACGACCCGGGCCTTTGGTTTGCCCCGGGCCGGCTCCACAGCCGTGGCCGGCCCCGGTGGGACCCGGGGCTGTGTGCTGCCCAGGGCGCCGGGTGGTCGGCGGACTCGGCGGCGCCCACGGTCAGGCCGCTCAGGCTGATCGGCAGTGCCAGCAGGACGGCCGCGCCCACCAGGTCCACGCCTGTGGTGGGGAACGCCATGTCGTAGGCGTCGCGCGGCAGGCCCTCCCGCGGCAGGTCCTCCCGTGGGTGGCGCACATCCTCGGGGAACACCGGACGTACGCCTGTGAAGCCGACGCCCACGGCAGCCGCCAGGCGCACCGCGGCGCGGGCGCACCCAATGCGCATAGCGAGCGAATGGGCCATTTCAGGAGCGCCTGGCGGTCGCTCTCTGTGTTCGATCGGGCGCTCTTGGTGATTCGGGTGATCCGGGACAGAATGTGAAGAGGAGCACGATGTCCTGGCTCTCACGTCTGCGGGCCCGCCCGCTGGGTAGGGGCAGCCCTGACCCGCCCGCACGACGACCAAGGAGGCCCCCGTGGCCGCATCGGCACAGCTTCTGCTCTCGGCCCTCTCCAAACGTCCGGCGGACGTGCCCGCCGACCCCGGATCCGACCCCCACCCGCTCTACTGCATCTTCAACGCCGGCGCCGAGGGCTCCAGCGCCGAGGCACCGCTGACCAGCGAACCGCCGCTGGCCGCCGCCGCGCCCCTCACCAGTGAACCTCCGCTCGCCGACGCCGCGCCCCTGACGAGTGAGCCGACTCCCCTGGGTGCCGCCGCCGGCCTGGACCCGTCGGGGGTCTGATGCCGCTCTCCCGGCTCGCCGCGCTGTACGGCGTCGCCACGTCCTACAGTCCGTCCCCGGACCGCACGGTCGCGGCCTCGGACACGGCGGTCGTCGCCGCGCTCACCGCGCTGGGAGTCGCCGCGGGCACACCGGCCGCCGTCCGCGGCTCCCTCGCGGCCCGCGAGAAGGAGCTCCGGGAACGGCTGCTGCCGCCGACGGTGGTGTGCTGGACCGGGACCACGTCCCCGGCCCCGCCGCTGACGGGCGACGCCCCCGCCTCCGCGGCCGACGACGCCGGCCCGGGAGCGGCGGCCGGTGACGGGGCGGCCCCGGCGAGCGATACAGGCCCCGCCGCGCCGACCGGCCCACCCGGTGGCTCGTTGCTCGAAGCCGCCCTCGCCGCGCTCCCCGCCGGGACCCGGCTGAGTGTCCGGACCGAGCAGGGCGAGGTCCGGGAGACCGTCGAGCGGCTGCCGACCGGGGTGCACGTGCTGGAGGCCGCCGCTCCCGACGGGCGTACCGCGCGCGCCCATCTCGTCGTCGCCCCGGCGAAGCTGCCCGCGCCCACCGGACGTACGTACGGGCTGCTCGTGCAGGTCTACTCGTTGCTGTCCCGGCGCTCCTGGGGCATGGGCGACCTCGGCGACCTCACCGAGCTGACGGCCTGGGCGGGACGCGCGCTCGGGGCCGGATTCGTCCAGGTCAACCCGATGCACGCGGCCGTGCCCGGCGCGCCCACCGACCCGTCCCCGTACCGGCCGTCCTCGCGCCGCTACCCCGACCCCGTGTATCTGCGCGTCGAGGACGTCCCCGAGTTCGCGTACGTCGACGAGAACGACCGCGAACGGCTGCTCGCGCTGCTGACGCGGGCCCGCCGGCTGCGCGAATCCGTGCTCGACAAGGGCGCGTTGATCGACCGCGACGCCGTCTGGGAGCTGAAGCGCGAGGCTCTTGAACTGGTCCGCGAGGTGCCGCTCGGGCCCGGCCGCCGGGCCGCCTACTGCGACTTCCTCGCCGAGGAGGGCGAGGCACTGGAGGACCACGCCACCTGGTACGCCCTCGCGGAGGTGTACGGCTCCGACTGGACGCGGTGGCCGCAGGGCCTGCGCGACCCCCG
Organism: Streptomyces sp. NPDC127119; assembly: GCF_042677425.1. Taxonomy (NCBI): domain Bacteria; kingdom Bacillati; phylum Actinomycetota; class Actinomycetes; order Kitasatosporales; family Streptomycetaceae; genus Streptomyces; species Streptomyces sp. NPDC127119. The sequence continues at coordinate 73,306 of NZ_JBHXTO010000025.1, forward strand.
CTCGGCCGAAACCGCCCGCGCCCGCGCCGAGTTGATGGACCGCGTCGACTTCCACAGCAGGCTCGCCTGGCTGACGGACGCCCAGCTCGCCACCGCCCAGCGCAGCGCCCGCGACGCCGGCATGGACGTCGGGCTCGTGCACGACCTCGCTGTCGGGGTCCACCCCGGTGGCGCCGACGCCTGGGCGCAGCAGGAGGTCTTCGCGGCCGGCATGTCCGTCGGCGCGCCCCCGGACGCCTTCAGCGTCCAGGGCCAGGACTGGGGGCTGCCGCCCTGGCGCCCGGACCGCCTCGCCGAGTCCGGCTACGCCCCGTACCGCCGCCTCCTGCGCGCCCTCTTCCGGTACGCGGGCGCGCTCCGCATCGACCACGTCATGGGCCTCTTCCGGCTCTGGTGGGTCCCGCAGGGCCGCCCGGCCACCGAGGGCACGTACGTCCGTTACGACGCCGAGGCCATGCTCGCGATCCTCACCCTGGAGGCCTCCCGCGCCGGGGCCCTGGTGATCGGCGAGGACCTGGGCACCGTGGAACCGGGTGTGCGCGAGACCCTCCACGCGCACGGCGTGCTCGGCACCTCCGTCCTGTGGTTCGAACGCGACTGGGACGGTACGGGGCTGCCGCTGCCCCCCGAGAGCTGGCGCGCCGACTGTCTCGCCACCGCCACCACCCACGACCTGCCGCCCACCGCGTCCCGCCTCACCGGCGACCACGTCGAACTCCGCGACCGGCTGGGCCTGTTGACCCGCCCGGTGGGGGAGGAACGGGCCGAGGCGGCGGCGGACGTGGGGGAGTGGCTGGCGCTGCTCGCCCGGCTCGGGCTGCTGCAGGGGGCCGCCGGGGGTGTCTCGGAGCAGTCGGAGGAGGCAGAGATCCAGGCTGTGCACCGCTTCCTGCTGCGTACCCCCGCCCGTCTCGTCGGCGTCTGGCTCCCGGACGCCGTCGGCGACCGCCGCCCGCAGAACCTGCCGGGCACCTGGGACCAGTACCCGAACTGGCGGCTGCCCGTCGCCGACGCCGAGGGCCGGCCCGTCACTCTGGAGGAACTGGCCGCCTCGCCCCGGCTGCACGCCCTCATCGAGGTGCTGCGCGAAGGCGGGGCCACCGGCGGCCGGGAGCCCACCGCGTGAGGCCCCGGAACGCACACCGGAATCCGCGCCGGAATCCGTATCGAAACCCGCATCGCACCCCGTACGGCACCCCCGGGCGCGCGGCCGCAACAGGAGTTCGCTACGTTTGCACCGTGGACAAGAAGAACGCCCTGCGCGCCGGCGCCCTGGCTGCCGGTACGACGCTGATGATGATCATGATGTCGTCCCCCGCGCTCGCGCTGACGCGCGACGACGGCGACGACCCCGCGCAGAAGCTGAGCGTCATCGAGACGCTGGGCCTCTACGTCGCGGCGCCGATCGGACTGTTCGCGCTGATCGCCGGCCTGGTCTGGGTGCTCGACGGTTCGACGGACCGTCAGCCGAGGCGCAAGCCGGGAGGCAAGGGTCAGGGCAAGATGCAGGGCCCTGACCAGGTGCACGCCTCCTGATCCCGGTCCCCGCCGAGATCCGACTCCTTCCGCCGAGGGCACCGTCCTCGCACCCGTGGGCAACCCGCCGCACGGGGGCGAGAACGGTGCCCTCGACGCGTTCCGTGCCCTCGGCGCCTTCGACGGTCCTCACGACGGCCGTGTCATCACCCCGGATCAGGTAATAAGGCGCACCCGCGGCCCTCGGAGTGGTCACGATGGTGGGATGTGGCAGGACGCTGAGCAGTGCGGTGACGGTGATCCCGCCGTGCGCATCCATCCGTCGGCCTGCGTGGCCCCCGGCGCCGCACTCGGTTCCGGGGTGCGGATCGGTCCCTTCGCCGTGGTCGAGGAGGGGGCCGAACTGGGCGACGGGGTACGCGTCCAGGCGCACGCGGTCGTCCACAACTCGGCGACCCTGGGCGCGGGTGCGGTCGTGGGCGTGCACGCGGTCGTCGGCGGGGATCCGCAGGATCTGAAGTTCGACGCGCGCGTGGCCACCAGGGCGGTGCTGGGCCCCGGCACCGTCCTGAGGGAGGGCGCGACCGTGCACCGCTCCACGGGCGAGGAACCCACCAGGACCGGCAGCGACTGCCTTCTCATGGGCGGTACGCACGTCGGACACGACTGCGTCCTCGGCGACGGCGTGGTGGTCAGCCAGTGCGCCGCCCTCGGTGGACATGTGCGAGTCGGCGACCACGCCGTGATCGGCGGCGGGAGCGGCCTCGTGCAGTGGGTGCGCGTCGGGCGTCTGGCGATGGTGGGCGGCCTGACGAAGGTCGAACGGGACGTCCTGCCCTTCACCGTCGTGGACGGCGTCCCGGCCCGGCAGCGCGGCCTCAACCACGTCGGCATGCGACGCCACGGCATCCCCGCCGCCCAACAGAACGCGCTGCGCCGCCACTTCGACGGATTCACCGGCCTCGCCGACTTCACCGCCCCGCCGTCGGGTATGCCTGACGCCGGAGAACTCATGCCGGAGCTGCGGGCGTTCCTCGCCGGCCCGTCCCGCCGGGGGACCACGCCGGTCGTACCCCGGCCCCGTCCGGCTCGCGACGCGTAGAGGTGGTGGGCTCATGCACTGGTCCCTGGGCGAGATCGCCGAGGCGTACGACGGTTCCGTCTGCGGCGACGCCGGGATGCGTGTGCGTCCGACGGACACCCGGGCCACCGATCCGTCGGGACTCGCCTACGCGGAGCGGGCGAGCGCGCTGGAGCGCATGGCGGGCGTCGGCGCGTTCCTGCTGCCGCGCGCCCTCACGGGTGTGGACAGGCCGCACGTCCACGTGGACGACCCGCGGGACGTCTTCCACCAACTGCTGGGCGAGCTCGACCGCCGGGCGGCCCCGGCCCCGCCCCCGGGCGTCCACCCCACCGCGGTGACCGATCCGGACTGCGCCATCGACCCCACCGCGTACGTGGGTCCCTACACCGTCGTGGAGCGCGGAGCCGTCATCGGACCGCGCACGCGGATCCACCCCTTCGTCTACGTGGGGCCGAACTGCCGCGTCGGCGCCGACAGCGTGCTCCACCCGCACGCGGTGCTCTGCCGGGACGTCCGCCTCGGCGAGCGCTGCACCGTGCACCCGGGAGCCGTCGTCGGGGGCGAGGGGTTCGGCTTCACGCCCACCCCGGCCGGGTGGCGACGGGTGCCGCAGGCCGGAGGAGTCCGCGCGGGCGACGACGTGGAGATCCGCGCGCTGGCCAGCGTCGAGCGGGCCACCTGCGCCGACACCGTCCTGGGCGACGGGGTCAAGCTCGGCGACCTCACCTGCGTCGGGCACAACGCCACCCTGGGCGACCACACCCTGCTCGTACCCCTGTCCGGCGTCGGCGGCAGCGCCACGCTCGGCCGGCGCTGCGTCCTGGGCGGCGGCAGCGGGGTGTTCGACCACACGACGCTCGCCGACGACGTCCGTGTCGGCGCCCACGGCACCGTCACCCGTGACATCGACACCCCCGGCGACCACACCGGCACTCCCGCCCGCCCCCTCGCCCGGCAACTGCGCCTCGACGCACTGCTGCCCCGACTGCCCGAACTGCTCGAACGGATACGGCAGCTGGAAGAGCGACTGGACGCCGGCCGGTGACCGACCGGCGCGCCACCGTGCGCGCCCCCGTCCTCCTCGACGGCGTCGGCCTGCACTCGGGGCTACCCGTCACCGTGACCATCGCCCCGGGCGACGACGGAATCGCCTTCACCCGCACCACCCGCACCACCCGACAGGCCCGCACCACCCGAGTCCCGGCCCGCGTCGCGCACGTCACCGCGACCGACCGCCGTACCCGCCTCGGTCCGGTGTCCACCGTCGAGCACCTGATGAGCGCTCTGGCGGGCGCCCGCGTCACCGACGCCGAGATCCACCTCTCCGGCGAGGAGGTGCCCGGCTGCGACGGCAGCGCCCGGCCCTTCACCGACGCACTCCACGCCGTGGGCCTGCGCGACCTCGGCCCCTGGCGGCCTCCCCGTCTGCTCCGGCCCGTCCGGTACGCGTACGGGGACACGGTCCTGCGGGCCCGTCCCGGAACCGGGCTGTGGAGCGTCACCTACGACCGCGCACCCCGGTTCCCGGTCCGGCAGACCGTCACCGTCCGACTCCCCGCCGACTACGCGGACATGGTCGCCCCCGCCCGCACGCTCGTCCTGGAGTCGGAGCTCACCCGCGCCCGCGCGCACGGCCTCGGGCGCGGACTCGACGCGCCCTCCGTCGTCGTCATCGGCGACGACGCGTACGTAGGGCGGACCCGCTTCGCCGACGAACCCGCCCGCCACAAACTCCTCGACCTGATCGGCGACCTCTACCTCACCGGCATCCCCGTCCACCACCTCGACGTCACCGCGGTGCGCCCCGGCCACCGCGCGAACATCGCCCTGGCCGCACTCGTCACGGACGCGGCCACAGGGTGCCTCCGCCGTGAACGGCCATGAACGGCAGGATCCGTAAAGCCACCGCTACCGCCCCAGCCGCCCGAAAGGGGAAATCGGCCGGGTTTACCGGGGTGATTGAATCTGCGACTTCCTTTCGCAAACGGAACCCCGGGAGGAAGTCAACCGAAAGGCAGGGAACTTGGCGCCTCGAAGCCTTGTTCTGGCTTTCCGGATGAGAGTATGAGGACCGGGCGACCTGTGTGCGGTCGATGTGGGGGGCCATGATAAAGATTCTGATCGCCGAGGACATGGCGATGCTGCGCCGGGCGCTGGCCGAACTTCTGTCGCTGGAAGCCGACTTCGAGGTGGTGGCCGAAGTCGGCCGCGGCGACGAGATCGTACCGAGGGCGCGCGCACTGCAACCGGACGTGGCCGTGCTCGACATCGGCCTGCCCGGCATGGACGGCATCTCCGCCGCCGCCGCGCTCGGCACCGCCGTGCCCGACTGCCGGATTCTCATGCTCACGGGACTCGGCAACGCCAGCACGCTGCGCCGGGCGCTGGCCACCCGGGCCACGGGTTTCCTGCGCAAGGACGCCGATCCCACGCAACTCGTCGGCGCCATCCGCGCGGTGGCCGCCGGCAAGCGCGCCGTCGACCCGCAGCTGGCGGTCGCGGCGCTCGAAGACGTGACACAGCCGCTGGCCCCCCGTGAGCTGGAGGTCCTCCGGCTCGCCGCAGCCGGCGAGGGCACCGCGGCGATCGCCCGCCGGCTGTTCCTGTCGCCGGGTACCGTGCGCAACTACCTGAGCAGCGCGGTGGTCAAGCTGAGCGCGCGCAACCGCATGGACGCGGTACGGATCGCCCGCGAGGGCGGCTGGATCTGACCGCCCCGCGGCTCAGGCGACCGTCGCCGAGTCGCGCAGCTCGCTCTCCGGGGGGTGCGCCGGGGGGCGGGCGGGACCGGCGGCGGTCCGCAGGAAGGGCCGCTTGGACTCGTGTGTTCCGGCCGGAAGCGGGACGACCGCCGTCAGCGAGAACCACTTGTCGTCCATGATCTTGATGTTCAGTCTGCCGTCGACCGCTTCGATGCGTTCGCGAAGGTTGGTGAGTCCGCTGCCCGGCCGGGTGTCCCCGGCGGGGCCGGACGGCTGCGCCGGAATTCCGTCGTTGGTCACGATCAGTCCGACGGCGCCCGGCTCGCGGCTGAGCTGGACGATGCAGGTGCCGACCCTGCTGTGCCGGAGCATGTTGGTGATCCCCTCGCGCAGGACCGTGGCCAGCGTGGTCTCTATGTGGGGCGGCAGGGGCCCCGCGCCGCCGCGGAAGACGGCGTGTATGCCCATGTCCCTGAGGGTCGCGAAGACGGTGTCGACCTCCGCGGTCAGTGACATGGCGCGGTAGGTCTGCGAGACAGCCCGTACGTCGGCGAAGGCCCGCTGGGTGGTGTCCAGGATCTCCGTCAGCTCCTGGTGGAGCCGGGCGTGCTTGGAGGGCGGCAGCCGTCGTGCCAGCTCGCACTTGAAGGCGATGGTGGTGAGGCTGATGCCCAGCAGGTCGTGCAGATCGCGGGAGAACCGCAGCCGTTCCGCCTCCAGCGCCATCCGGGTCAGCTCGCCGCGGGTGCGGTGGGCCTCCTGGACGAGCCGGGTCAGCTCGGAGAGTCCGTACACCACCAGGCCGGTCAGCGCGGTCGCCACCGTCCCGTACCAGACCGAACCGCGGCCCAGGCCGGTCTCCAGCACCAGCAGGCCGGCCGACGCCACGGCCGTCCCGTACGCGGGCCACTTCCAGCGGGAGGGGAGCACGAGCAGCGCGGAGCCGGCGAGGAAGCCGGGAGCGGCGAGCCAGGCCTCGGCGTAGAAGAGGAACGGAAGGTACGTGAGGAGCGCCTGGAACCCGAGGGTCCAGTACTGCCGGCGGGCCAGCCGGGGCGACAGATGGGGAAAGGAATGCGCCAGTTGGAGCCCGTAGACCAGGAGCAGGGTGGTGATGCCCGTGCCCAGCCCGAGAGGTGAGGGGTGGCCCTCCACCAGGTAGGTCACTCCGATGCCGAAGAAGGCCACAAGCACTGCGAAGGTGATGGCGATGGAGGTGCCACGGGCGAGGTGCCTGCTTCGCGCGTCCTCCTGTTCGACGCGCGCGCCATCATGCAGGGCAGAACCTTGCATCTCTTCCCCCCGGACGAACCGAACGAATTAGTGAGTCAGGTTGTGCCGTGCCCACCCTCTCACGGCATACCGGGAGGATGAGAAGTCGCCATCGATAGTAATCGATCGAAACCGCCCAGAAGCGAAACCCGGTGGGGTGGAGTGTGCTTCGGACTCCCTAAAGGAAGAAGACCGCCGGTGAAGTGAAAAGGTTTGCTCCGGTGCGCCAAAACAAGTGGATGATTTCATTCCGTAAAGGGGAACACTTCATTCCGTCACAGGTGCAGGGGAAAGGGATTCAGCTCGGTGAAGTCCGTCGGCCGGGCCAGCCGGCCGAGCGCGACCGGTACGTCGAACAGCCGGCCGGGACCGAATCCCGCCCAGTGCGGGCGCAGTCCGGGGATCAGCACCTTGGCGACGGGCAGCCCCACATCGGGACGGGTCTGGTCGAGGACGAGTACGTCGAGGCCGTGCCGGCGCAGCAGCTCGACCAGGGCCCCGGCCTGGGCCGCGGCGTCGGCGGGCGGGCGCAGTGCGGCGGGCGGCCGGGCGGACCGGCGGGCGGCGGGCAGCAGATAGGGCTGGTTGGCGGTCGTGGCGTGCCGGAACCAGGCGAGGGCCTCCGGGTCGTCGCCGGTGTAGGCGGTCCCTCCGCCGGGCGGTCCGCCCGTCAACGGCGGCAGCATCTGGTTGAGTTCGGTCAGTGCCCGGCGCAGCGCGATCCGCGCGTCGAAGTGGGCGCCGAAGCCCAGTACGACGTCCTCGGCCGGCTCGCCGATCCGGGCCGAGACGGCCGCGACCACGGGGATGCCGAGGTCGGACGTGAGGTCGAGGGCCCACACCGACCTCCCCATGTCCCGGAGCGAGGCCCGGGTCCCGGCGGTCCACTCGTCCCGCCCGTCGAGGACGACACCGGGCTGCCGTGTGCGGTTGTACCACCACAGGGCGATCGCGTCCCGCTCCACCAGCTCCAGGCAGCCGTGTACGACGGCGTCCTCCAGACTGGTGCCCGCGGCGGCTCCGTTGGAGGTGGCCCGGCAGTAACGGGTGTCCGCGTCCGGGGCGTTGTAGTAGAGCAGGCTCGTCGGCGCGAGGCGCTGCCGCTCCTCGGTCAGTGACCAGACGGGCGTCCAGTCGAGCGGGGCGTCCTTGTCGAAGGGCTCGGTCACCTGGTGGAAGGGGCCGTGCGCACGGTTCCAGGCAGCCCGGTCCGCGAACTGCCGCCGGTCGAAGAGCTGGACGCCGTCCGGGTGGACGGCCCGGTCCGCGAGTTCGCGGTAACTGCCCCGCAGACGCGGCTCGTCGCCCTGGAAGTACCCGCTGTACCGCTCGAGCGCCTCGGCCAGCGCACTCACCTTCGCGTGTGCCTCGGTGACGCCCTTGCCCGACCCCGGGCTGCGCAGCGGTGTGTGCAGCGCGGGCGGCGGCTTCGCCGGGTCCCAGGGCGGCTGGGCCCCCGCGTGGAAGCAGTTGAGGAACTCCGGCCCCCGCGGATCCCGGCGGATCTCGCCGACCAGCCCGGTGACGGGGTCCACGAGATGCCCGTACCGGTCGAGGACCTCGTCCGGACCGGCCGTCCGGTGGCCCCCTCCGCCGGTGTCGCGCACCGGCCGCGGGGACAGTGTGACGGGGGCCGACACCCGGTCGCGTACGAGCAGGGGATCGCCGCAGCGGGCGCACTGCGGGCGGCGCCGTACGGGATGACGGCCGCTCTCCAGGGTGCGGGTGTCCAGCCGCCACAGGGTGCCCTGGCGCGGATCGCGGTGCCCCGCCAGCCACTTCGCCGCCTCGAGGAGGGCCAGGTGCAGGGCCGCCGCCCGGCCCGTCGGCAGATACGACGGCCGGTGCTCGGCGGGCCCGCCGAGCCCGAGCCGGTGCTGGACGTACGCCTCGCTGCGCCGCCGCAGCCGCAGCCGGTCCGCGAGACAGCTCCAGCACGGACCCTCGCCGGGGGAGAAGAACGGGCCCACCCACAGATGGGTGCCGCTCGCCCGCACGGGCAGCCAACTGCGGCCCGCCGCACGGTGTTCCGCGTCCAGGGCGCTCAGCCGCGGATCGAGGTAGTCGTGGCACAGCGCCAGGGTCAGATCGGCGGGCTTGCCCACGGCCGCGGTCCGCAGACCGGCCGCCGACACGGCCTCGCACAGGGCGCCGCCGGTGTCCTCGGTGAGGTCGACCGGGGCCAGCAGGGCGCCCCGGCCGGCGTCGGGCCCGGCCGCGAGACCCGTGAGGGCCCAGTAGGCGCGCTCGGGTCCGGCGCGGCCGTCCGGCGGATAGGCGGACAGCAGACCCGCGCCCAGCAGCCTGGCCACGAGCCGCTCGGTGCGCTCGGGCGACAGCCCGGGGGCCGCGTCGGCGACGATCCCGGGCAGGTCGCGGCTGCCGTCGAGCAACGGGGCGAGCAGCGCGACCTGTTCACCGCCGAGCGTGGTCACCCGGTCCTCGGTCATCAGGAACACGGGCTCCCCGGGCGCCGATTCGACCCGCAGATGCGGTGCGAACCCCAGCCGGGGGAGCCCGTCGTCCGGGGCGGGACGGCTCATCGGGTCTGACGGCCGCCGTCCGCGGAGGAACCGGCGCCGGCTCCGGGCATCCAGCAGATGCAGATGCGGCCGTCGGTGGTGTCACCGGATTCGGGGCCGAATTCAGTGATCACGAGATCGTCGGCGCCTCTCGCGATCGCCGCGTCGCCGTCGAGCAGAGGCGTGATCCGTGACATGGGTGCTCCTTGTTCGCTGTCGACTTCGGTCGGCGCGCCCGACCCCGGCCGGGGCCCTGCGCGTTGCCGCCATCCTTACGTTCGTCACTGGCCGATACCAGTGCGTCACGCACAGGGCCCATATGAGAAATGCACATCTTGCGCATAGGTTCCTCATATGCCTGGCCGGGCCCCTGGCACTGGTTGATACCGGAAGCAGCCAGCGAGACTCCCTGAGCGAGGAGCTCTTCGCGGTGCTCCGTGGACCACATGGGGGAGAAAAAGATGGACATATGGTTGCTCGGACCGCTGACGGCCGAGGTTCGGGGCCGGTCGATCGTGCCGACAGCGGCGAAACCACGCCAGATTCTGGCCCTGCTGGCCATTCACGCCAACCGCGTCCTGCCCGTCGGGACGCTCATGGAGGAGATCTGGGGCAGCGAGCCGCCGCAGAGCGCGCTGGCCACCCTGCACACGTACATCCTCCAGCTGCGCCGGCAGCTCACCGCGGCCTACGGCGCCGACGCGGGGGTGTCCGCCAAGGACGTCCTCGTCACCCAGTACGGCGGCTACTGCTGGCAGGCGCCCACGGACGCCGTCGACGTACCGCGCTACGAGCGGCTGGTCGCCGCGGGCCGGGTCGCCACGGGCGAGGACCGGCAGGAGAGGGCGTCGGCGTACTTCCGTGAGGCGCTCGCCCTGTGGCGCGGATCCGCGCTCGTCGACGTACGCATCGGGCCCGTGCTGAGCATCGAGGTGGCCCGGCTGGAGGAGAGCAGGCTCGGGGTGCTGGAGCGCTGTCTGGAGGCGGACCTGAGGCTGGGCCGCCACGCGGAGCTGCTGACCGAGCTGATCGAGCTGACCGGACGCCATCCGCTGCACGAGGGGCTGCACGCCCAGTGCATGACGGCGCTGTACCGGGCGGGCCGCTCCTGGCAGGCACTCGACGTCTACCAGAGGCTGCGCCGCAGGCTGGCGGAGGAACTGGGGCTCTCGCCCTCCCCGCGCCTGCAGCGGCTGCAGCAGGCGGTGCTCTCCGCGGAGCCGTGGCTGGACGTGCCCGGGTGCGGGGAGGACGCGCTGCTCGACCGCATGATCGGCTGACCACCGCCCCCGGGCCGCTCAGCCGTTCTTGGTGACGAACTCGACGATCGACTCCAGCATGTAGTCGGTCATCTCCTCGGTGATGCCCGGGTACACCCCGATCCAGAAGCTCTGCTCGGTGATGATGTCGGAGTTGCGCAGGTCCCCCGACACCCGGTGGGGGGTGCCGAGATACGCCGGGTGCCGGGTCAGGTTGCCGCCGAACAGCCGTCGCGTGCCGATGCGCCGCTCCTCCAGGAAGGCGATCAGGTCGCGGCGGGTGTAGGTGGCGTCGGGCAGCACGGTGAGGACGAAGCCGAACCAGCTCGGGTCGCTGCCGGGGGTCGCGGTGGGCAGCAGCAGACCGGGGACGTCCGCGAGACCGTCGCGCAGCCGCTGCCAGTTGCGCCGCCGGGCCGCGCCGAACTCCGGGAGCTTCTTCAACTGGCTGAGCGCCAGGGCTCCCTGGAGGTCGGTCGCCTTCAGGTTGTAGCCGATGTGCGAGAAGATGTACTTGTGGTCGTACCCCTTGGGGAGGTCGCCCAGCTGGTAGTCGAACCGCTTGAGGCAGGTGTTGTCCTCGCCCGGCTCGCACCAGCAGTCCCGGCCCCAGTCGCGGAACGACTCGACGATCCGCGCCAGTTCGAGGTTGCGGGTCAGGACGCAGCCGCCCTCGCCCGTCGTGATGTGGTGGGCGGGGTAGAAGCTGACGGTGGCCAGATCCCCGAAGGTGCCCGTCATCCGCCCCTGGTAGGTCGAGCCCACCGCGTCGCAGTTGTCCTCGATCAGGAACAGCTCGTGGTCGGTGGCCAGTTGCTGGATCTCCGCGACCTCGTAGGGGTTGCCCAGGGTGTGCGCGATCATGATGGCCCGGGTCCGGTCCGAGATCGCGGCCCGGACGCGCTCCGCCGTCGTGTTGTACGTGCCGAGTTCGAGGTCCACGAACACGGGCACGAGGCCGTTCTGGAAGATCGGGTTCACCGTCGTGGGGAAGCCGCCGGCCACCGTGATCACCTCGTCGCCCGGCAGCAGCCGCTTCTCACCGAGGCGCGGGGACGTCAGCGCGGACAGGGCCAGCAGGTTCGCCGAGGAACCCGAGTTCACCAGATGCGCCTTGCGTACGCCGATGTGACGGGCGAACCTGCTCTCGAAACGCCGGGAGTGCGCCCCGGCCGCGATCCGCAGATCCAGGGCCGCCTCCACCAGGGAGACCCGGTCCTCCTCGTCCAGTACCGCCCCCGAGGAGAGGATCGGTGTCACTCCCGGTACGAAGTTCCCGGGCTCCTGCTGCCGGTGGTACTCGCGAACCTGCTCCAGGACCAGGGCCTTGGTGTCCGACGTCATAGCCGTCCCTCCTGTAAGGATTGCCTCGGGGCCATGCTCGCGCCGCTCGGTAGAGGAGCCATGGAGTCCCCGCGGAAAGGGCCTGCTCCAGCGGGCTTCCAGGGGCTTTCGACCTGCTCCGGCTAGCTTGTTCGGCGACGTATCCGACAGGTGAGGTGGCAGATGCCCGAGGACACTCCACGGCCCGGACTCCGCATGGGGGTGCTGGGCTGTGCCGACATCGCGGTGCGCCGGATCCTGCCTGCGATCGTGGAGCACCCGTCGGTGCGGCTGGTGGCCGTGGCGAGCCGGGACGGGGCCAGGAGCGCACGGCTCGCGGCCCGGTTCGGCTGCGCGGCGGTGACCGGCTACCGGGCGCTCCTCGACCGCGACGACATCGACGCCGTCTACGTGCCGCTGCCCCCGGGCATGCACCACGAATGGGTCGCCGAGGCGCTCACCGCGGGCAAGCACGTCCTGGTGGAGAAGCCGCTCAGCACCACGTACGAACAGAGCGCCGAACTGGTCGCGACGGCCGCCCGGCTCGGTCTCGCGCTCACCGAGAACTTCATGTTCCTGCACCACTCGCAGCACGCGGCGGTACGGGACCTGGCCCGCGACGAGATCGGCGAACTGCGGGTCTTCTCCAGTTCCTTCGGCGTACCGCCGCCCCACCCGTCGTCCTTCCGGCACGACGCGCGGCTCGGCGGCGGCGCCCTGCTGGACGTCGGTGTCTATCCGCTGCGCGCCGCCCAGCTCCAGCTCGACGGGGAACTCGACGTCCTCGGTGCCTGTCTGCGCGTCGACGAGGCCACCGGGGTCGACGTCGCCGGCAGCGCGCTGCTCTCCACGGCGACCGGGGTGACCGCCCAGCTCGACTTCGGCTTCCAGCACTCCTACCGCTCCGCGTACGCCCTGTGGGGCAGCCTGGGCCGGATCAGCGTGCCGCGGGCCTTCACCCCGCCCCGGGAGCACCGCCCGGTGGTCCGCCTCGAACAGCAGGACAGGACCACCGAGTTGACGCTGGCGGCCGACCACCAGGTGGGCAACGCGCTCGACGCGTTCGCGGCGGCTGCCCTGTCGGGCACCGGGCGGGCGGCACTGGGAGAGGCGCTGCTGCGGCAGGCGCTGCTGGTCGAGCAGGTACGCAAGGCGGCGCGGATCGTCAGCCTCTGAGGTGCGCGTGATGCGCGACGGGAAGGGCCGGCCCCCGCGGGGGCCGGCCCTTCCCGTCGCGTGTCGTGGCCG
>NZ_JBHXTO010000026.1:0-83457 GCF_042677425.1 Streptomyces sp. NPDC127119
CAGGACGAGCCCCCAGAGGCGGGGGGCGCACCCGCCTCCCGCTGACCGCGGCACCCGCTGAGCGGCGCACCGGCCGACGGACCCCCCCGGTCACTGGGTGCGCCCGTCGGCCGGAGCCCCCGCACGGCTTTCCGGCCGGCCCCTACGACCCGTGCGGTTCGGCGACGGCCGGGAGCGTGAACTCGTAGACCAGTGCGTCCTGCTGGGCGTTCACCACCAGATCGGTGATCTCCAGGGGGCGGGCGTACTGGTCGTGCACCTGCCGCGTCACCCGCACCGAGTCGGCGTCAGCGGGCCCGGTGATGGAGTCGCGGTGGTGCAGGGTCAGCCCCGCCCGGCGCATCCAGTCGTACACGCGCCGCAGCTGGGCCGACGACGTACCGCCGGCGCGGTCGCGGTAGCGGGCGAGCTCCTCGACCTCGGCGAGCGCGACCGCCGAGAACGACGTCACCGCGGTCCGCCGCCCGTGCCCGTCCGGTGCGGCGGACTCGTAGCGGTGCACCAGCGTCGGCCGCCACGGGGCCAGTCCCAGCGCCGCCGCGTGCTCCGGCGGGGGAGTCTCCCAGGTCACGGTGGCCCGGTCGACGGCGCGGGACGGGGTCGTGTCGGCGCCGAGCGGAAAGCCGAGCGACGGGAGGTGCCCGACCGGCAGGCCGGGCAGCTTCGCATGGGTGCCGCGCCGGTCGGTGGAGACCAGGCCGTCCCGGCGAAGGATGTCCAGGGCCTGCCGGACCGTCTCCCGGCTCGCTCCGAACCGTGCGGCCAACTGCCGCTCGCCCGGAAGCCGTTCGCCGGGCGGAACGGATCCGTCGCGCAGGGCCCCGAGCAACTCCGAGGCGATCCGCGAGTACAGCGGCTGAGGGTCATCGTGCGTGGTGCTGCGGGCCATGTCCGCGCTCCCCTTGTGACAAGACGTAGCCGTGCGGTCGGTGGACCCGCGCTCCCGCGGCCTTGGTCATGGGGCCGGAGGACGCGGTTCCTCGTGAGCGACCATCTCTAGCATTGGTCTAAACCATGCTGGAAGTGCGCCCCGGCGGATCGGCCGGTTTCAGCCCGTCCGGCACCGCCCTCGGAGCGCGCCGTAGAGGGCGTCGACGAGCGCGGTCTTCCGTGGGTCGTCGGCGATGTGCGGACCCATCCGGTTCATGACGTACCCCAGGGATGCACCTGCCTCCGGGTCGGCCAGACCGCAGGAACCACCGAAGCCGTCGTGCCCGACAGCCCGGGGGTTGGGGCCGTAGGACTGGTGGGGGCCGCTGAGCCAGAGGCCCAGGCCGATCTCCGTCTCGCTCTCGAAACCGGCGCCCAGCACCAGGTCACGGCAGGCGCCCTGTCCCTCACGGACCCGCTCGGCGGCCTCGGGGGACAGAATGCGGTGCGCCCCGTACGAGCCCCGGCCGGCGAAGATCCCGTACAGCGCGGCGATCGCCCGGGCTGTGCCGTGGCCGTTGGCGGCCGGGAGTTCGGCGGCCCGCCACGCCGCCGTGTTGGCCTCGGGCGCGCCCGCCACCGGGTTCGTCAGCGTGGCCAGCGCCACCGGCGCCAACTGGCTGAAGATCGCCGCCCGCTCGCTGGGCTCGGCGGTCGGCGGATGCACCAGTTCGGCCGCGCGCCCGGCCTCCTCCTCCGGCAGCCCGATGCCGAAGTCGATGCCGAGGGGGCCGGTCACCTCGCGCCGCAGGAACGCGCCCGGCAGCAACCCCGAGACACGACGCACCACTTCACCCACCAGGAAGCCGTACGTCAGCGCGTGATAGCCCGACACCGTGCCGGGTTCCCACCAGGGCTCCGTCGCCGCGAGCCGCTTCGTGGTGAGCTCCCAGTCGTAGAGCTGCTCCAGCGAGTGCGGTTCGCGCAGCCCGGCGAGCCCCGCCCGGTGGGACAGCAGATGCCGTACGAGTACGGACTCCTTGCCCGCCGCGGCGAACTCCGGCCAGTACGCGGCCACCGGGGCGTCCAGGTCGAGCAGCCCGCGGTCGGCGAGGATGTGCGCGCACAGTGCGGTCGGTCCTTTGGAGGTGGACCACACGTTGACGAGGGTGTCCCGCCCCCAGGCCCGCGTCCTGGCCGCGTCGGCCCAGCCACCCCACAGATCCACGACGAGCTCACCACCCACGGTGACGGCCACCGCCGCGCCGAGTTCACCCCGGTCACGAAAGTTCTCTTCGAACGCACGCCGCACACCCACGAAACGATCCGCGCAGTACCCCTGGACCTGAACCATGACGCCTCCGTCCTCGAAACCCCGAAACCAGAGCCCCCCAAGGGGCGCGGGGAACGGCGCGCCGAGCCACGACGAACCCGCACCTACAAGCCCACCCTCACCCCCACCCCCCAAGGGGCGCGGGGAACGGCGCGACCAGCCACAGCCGACCCGCAGACACCCGACACCGACACCCGACACCCCTACAACAACAACCCGCTCAGAAATACCCCGGCAGCCAGGCCAACTTGGCCGCCTCCTGGTACGGCCCCCCACCCTCGTGGTCGTTGAAGTCGTACACCTCGATCCCCTTGTCGACATGCCCCCACGCATTGAACGCGGCGAACACCGTCGACGGCGGACACGTCTGATCCTCCAGCGCCGCGGAGAACAACGCAGGCGCCCGCCCCCGCCCAGCGAAGTGCACCCCGTCGAAGTACGACAACGTGCGCAGCACCGACTCGGTCCGCCCCCGATGCGTCTTCAGGTAGTTCCCGATCTCCCGATACGGATCCCGATCCGTCAGCCTCGTCGCACGCGGGTAGTCGCACAGGAACGGAACATCGGGCGCGACCGCCACAAGGTCCGGCACCAGCCCGCCCACCGCGATCGAGATACCGCCCCCCTGACTCGTACCGACGACCGCGGTCCGCGAGGCATCGACCAGCGGATGCGAACGCGCGGCCTCCACGGCCCGTACCCCGTCGGTGAACACCCGCCGGTAGTAGTAGTTCTCGGGAGCGTCGATACCCCGCGTCATGAACCCGGGGTACGCGGGCACGCTGCCCACCGGGTCGGGCGTGTCACCGCCACCGCCCCACGCACCGCCCTGCCCCCGCGTGTCCATCACGAAGTGCGCGAACCCGGCCGAGGCCCACAGCAGATGCGTGTGCGAGAGACCGCGTCCGCCGCCGTACCCGATGAACTCCACGACCGCGGGCAGCGGCCCGTCCGCCCCGGCGGGAAGGACCAGCCAGCCCCGCACCGGGTGACCGCCGAACCCGGCGAACGTGACGTCGTACACCGTGACGTTCCGCAGATGCGTCTCGACCGGCTCGAAGCGGGCGTCCAGGTCGTGCTCGCGTGCCTCCTCCAGCGTCTTTCCCCAGAAGGCGTCGAAGTCCTCGGGCTCCACGGACGCGCTGCGATAGTCCCGCAGCTGATCGAGGGGAAGGTCGAACAAGGCCATGGAGGACCGCCTTTGCTACGAATGAGGGTGCGGATGATCCACACCGTACGGGTGGTGCCCGAAGGCCGCCAGGCCATGCCGGCGGGCCCCGGCACGAGTGGCCCGACTCCACGATGCCACCGCCGCGTTCACCGGTTACGGTGAGAGACCGGGGGATGGCGTCTCGTCGGCTCCCGATGTGGAGGGGCCCATGGCCGGGGGCGGATACGGAAGCGGTGGGAGCGGCCACGGTGAAGTCGACCGTGGAGAAGTGGACCGTGGAGAAGACGGTCGTGGGGAGAACTGCGGTGGAGAGGGCCGTCGTGGAGCAGACGGCCGCGGCACCCGGGAGCAGGTGCCGAAGCTGCGGCTCGACGAACTGCTCGACGAGCTCCAGGGGCGTATCGAAACCGTCCGCGGCACCCGGGACCGGCTCCAGGGACTCCTGGAAGCCGTCCTGTCGGTGGGCCGCGAACTGGACCTCGCGCAGGTGCTGCGCCGGATCGTCGAGTCCGCGATCGTGCTGGTCGACGCGGAGTACGGCGCCCTGGGCGTCATCGGTCAGCAGCGACAGCTCGACCAGTTCGTGCCGGTGGGCATCAGCGACGAGAAACGGGCGCTGATCGGCGAACTGCCCTCAGGACACGGGCTGCTCGGCGAACTCATCCGGCACCCCGAGCCGCTGCGCCTCGCCGAACTCTCCGACCACCCGGCGTCCGCCGGCTTCCCGCCCCACCACCCGCCGATGCACACCTTCCTCGGCGTTCCGATCAGCGTCCGCGACACGATCTTCGGCAATCTCTACCTCACCGAGAAGCGCGGCGGCGGGGAGTTCGACCCGGAGGACGAGGCCGTCCTGTCGACGCTGGCCGTGGCGGCCGGCGTGGCCATCGAGAACGCCCGCCTCTACGAACAGGTCAGACTGCGGGAACGCTGGCTGGCGGCCGGCGCGGAGATCACCAGCGAACTCCTCTCGAACGTGCCCCAGGAACAGGTCCTGGAAGTGATGCTGGACCGTGCCCGGGAGATCACCGCGGCCGACCTCGGCGTCGTCGACCTGATCGTGGAGGGCACCGGCGATCTGCGCGGAGCGCTGGCGCGCGGCCGGCAGGCCGAGATGCATCTGGGCCTGCTGCTGCCCCGGGAGGGGACCTTCGCGGGCGCGGCGCTCACGGCGGGCACACTCGTCACCACGACGGACGTACGCAAGGACACGAGGATCACCTACGGACCCGACCGCTGGGACGGACTCGGTCCCGCCGTGGCCGTGCCCCTGGGGACGAACGACGGGCTGCGCGGCGTCCTGATGCTGGCCCGTGGCGCGGGCCGCCCGCCGTTCAACGAGCGGGAGACCATGTCGCTCCTCAACTTCGCGGGACAGGCCGCGCTCGTCATGGAGCTGGCGGACCGGCGGCGTGACGCCGAGCAGCTGAGCCTGCTGGAGGACCGCGACCGCATCGCCCGTGACCTGCACGACCTCGCGATCCAGCGGCTGTTCGCGACGGGCATGACCCTGCAGAGCGCACAGCGCTTCGTCCAGCATCCGCAGGCCGCCGACCGGCTGGGCCGGGCCGTCGACGACCTCGACGACACCATCAAGATCATCAGGTCCACCATCTTCGGCCTGCGCGCCCACGAGACGGCGGCCGAGGGGCTGCGGGTCCGGGTCGTGCGCGCCCTGGAGGAAGCGGCGGCGGTCCTGGGCTTCACCCCGTCCCTGCGCATGGAGGGGCTGCTCGACGTCGGCGTACCCGGTGATGTCGCCGAGGACGCCGTGGCCGTGGTGGGCGAGGCACTCACCAACGTCGCCCGGCACGCGAAGGCCACCGCGGTGGACGTCGCCCTCGTCGTGCGCGACGGCCACCTCACGCTCACCGTCACCGACGACGGCACCGGAATGCCGACCGGTGGCGACGGCCGCCGCAGCGGCCTGCGCAACCTCGCGGAACGAGCCCGACGCCGGTGCGGAGAACTGCTGCTGACGAATAGTCAGGCGTGTGAGGAGCGCGTCGACGGCGGGGGCGAGAGCGACGACAGAAGGGACAGCGGAGGCAGTGGTACGAGGCTGACGTGGCGGGTGCCGCTGGAAACCCACCGAACGCCGGAAACCCCGTGAGCGCCCGAAACGCCATGAACGACCGACCCGCCGTGAACGACCGGCGAGCCGCGAGAGCCTGACCCGTCGTGAACGACCGGCGAGCCGCCGGAGCCCGACGCGTCGTGAGCGGTGGGCGCCACTCGGCGCGCACGCGCTCCGACCTCACCGTTCGCCCTTCCGGCGAGGAGGCGGCAGCCGCGCCGCGAGCACCGCTGCCTGGATGCGCCGTTCCACGCCCAGTTTGGCCAGCAGCCGGGAGATGCCGTTCTTGACGGTCTTCTCGGAGAGGTAGAGCCGTTGGCCGATCTGCCGGTTGGTGAGCCCCTCGCCGATCAGGACGAGAAATTCGCGCTCGCGCTCCGTGAGGCCCGCCGGCCGTGCGTCGTCGGGGGCCGGGGCGTCGCCCGCCGGGGCCCGCAGCGTGTTCATGAGCCGTCCGGTGGTCGCCGGATCGAGCATCGACTGCCCTGCCCCGACCGTGCGGACCGCCGAGATCAGGTCGGAGCCCTTGATCTGCTTGAGGACGTAGCCGGCCGCCCCCGCCATGATCGCGTCCAGCAACGCGTCGTCGTCATCGAAGGACGTCAGCATCAGACAGGCCAACTCGGGCAGCCGCGAGCGCAGTTCACGGCAGACGGTGATGCCGTCGCTGTCGGGGAGCCGGACGTCCAGGATCGCCACGTCGGGCCGCAGCGCCGGTCCGCGTACCAGCGCCTGTGCGCCGGTGGCGGCCTCCCCGACGACCTCCATGTCGGGCTCGGCGTCCAGCAGGTCGTGCAGTCCCCGGCGCACGACCTCGTGGTCGTCGAGAAGGAAGATCCGGACCGGTGCGCCGCCGGGCGCGTTCTGACGGTCGGCCATGACCACGACTTCCTGGGGCTGGACTGGGCTGGACTGGACTGGGTTGGGCTGAGCAGAGCTGTGCCGTCCCGATCGAGCGTCGCGCACCGGGCGGGAGACCCGACAGGGCCGAACGGCCCCCTTCGGAGGCTCAGCGGGGAGCACCGCTGCTGTTGGCGGCGTACAGGTCGAGCAGCCGTGTGCGGGCGGCGTGCAGGCGCCGGGAGAGCACCCGTCCCACCCACTGCCCGACCGCAGTGCCGAGGGCGAGGTCGGACTGGCACATCAGACGTACGGTCGACGCGTCCAGCTCGTACGCCTCGACCGCGGACACGGCCTCCGCGCCCAGCTGCCACACATAGGGCGGGAACAGCCAGGACCAGCCGACGAGTTCACCGTGGCCGAGAGTGTCGATGACGGGGGAGCTGCGGCCGGGAACGCGCAGGTCGAGGGCTACGGTTCCGGTGCGCACGATCCAGAAGTGGTCCGCCCGCCCTCCTTCCTCGAAGATGCGTGTGCCCGGTGCGAACGACACCTCCCGTGCGAGCCGCATCAGGCGGTGCGTCTGCTCGGCGGGCAAGGCCTCGGACAGTCGGGGAGTGGAGGGTGCGAGCATGCGGGTCCCCTTTCTGGAGTGCCGCGAACACCGCGTCGGGACACCTCCAGGGTCCCGGGCGCCGCCCTCCGGGGACAGGGACCAACCGGTCCCGACAGGGGCCTTTAGGTCCCGTTCCAGGGCTGGTCGGCCCGCTCGTCATGGACGGACGGACCACTTTCGTCGCCGCCCGGCTCGTCGTCCTCACCGGCGCCCGGTCAGTTGCCTCCGTCTGCCTCCGTCGCCGTTCGGCCCGTCCCGCCCCGGCCGTCAGGTCCGGTCCCGCGCCCATTCGGGCCCGAAACGGGCCCACTCCCGCTCCCACTCGGCCAGCCGCCGACGC
The DNA here is from genome assembly GCF_042677425.1 of Streptomyces sp. NPDC127119. NCBI lineage: Bacteria > Bacillati > Actinomycetota > Actinomycetes > Kitasatosporales > Streptomycetaceae > Streptomyces > Streptomyces sp. NPDC127119. The sequence goes on from NZ_JBHXTO010000026.1 coordinate 7,248, forward strand.
GCGGCGACCCGGCGTACCAGGGCGTGCAGGGCCAGTACGCCGGCCGCGGCCACCCCCGCGGCACAGGCGCCCACCGCCAGCGTGTGCTGCCGGACCACCGTGTCGCTGGTCGGCGCCGGGACGATCCGGTCCTGGCGGTCCAGCCAGATGTACGTGTGGTCGCCGACCCCGGCTCCGGCGTGCACCCGGGTCTCACCCGTACGCGCCCGCTCGCCCGGCTCCGACCAGCGGACGTTCACCCGTTTGACCGGCCGCCGGTCCCCCTCGCCGGTGGGCACGGAGGCGTACGACCCCTCGACGATCTCCGCCAGGACCCGGTGACGTTCGGCCCGCTGCTCCGCCGCCGTGGACCGCGCCCCCTCGTACGCCCACCAGCCCACCGCCAGCCCGGCCAGCGGCGCACCGGCCCACAGCACGACGGAGACGACCAGTGCGGTCCACGCCTCCACCACGTCCGTACGACGGCACAGCGGATTGTGGCGCCAACGCCGCCCGATCACCCGCGCCCGCTTCTCGCTCGCCCGCTGTTCCCGCGTCCGCATGTCCCGCCTCCTCAGCACCCGCGACCGTGTCGCGCCGCCCGAGCCACTGCCGTACACCGTGCGTGTGCCCCGTGTAGGCCGAACGGACCCTCCCAGGGGCCGGTTTGCCACTCCCGCCCGCTCGCCGGTCGGTGCGAACGTCACGAGGGTGCTCGTAGCAGGGCCCACCACCGGACATGACGGCCACCGCGCGGAGCGGGGGCCACCGACACGAACGGCCGAACAACCCGTCCTTCCACGACTGATCGGCGCCCCGTGTGGAACCCGCGTCCCACCCCCTCCGAACCATCGCAACTGCCGGAACCCCAGTAGTCCCAGTAGTCCCTGTAACCCCCGTAACCCTCGGAACAGGAGTCCCTCACCATGGCCAAGGACCGCATGGCGGCGCTCGACGCGCACTGGCGTGCCGCGAACTACCTGGCCGTCGGTCAGATCTACCTCCTCGGCAACCCGCTGCTGACCGAGCCGCTCACGGCCGCACACCTCAAGCCGCGGCTGCTCGGACACTGGGGCACCTCGCCCGGCCTCAACCTGGTGCACACCCATCTCAACCGTGTCATCGCCGAGCGCGACCTCGACGCGATCTGTGTGTGGGGACCCGGCCACGGCGGCCCCGCGGTCCTCGCCAACTCCTGGCTCGAAGGCAGCTACACCCAGACGTACCCGGACGTCACCCGGGACGCCGCCGGCATGGAACGCCTCTTCCGGCAGTTCTCCTTTCCCGGCGGAGTCCCCAGCCATGTCGCCCCCGAGACCCCGGGCTCCCTGCACGAGGGCGGCGAGCTGGGCTACTCACTCACCCACGCCTACGGGGCCGCCTTCGACAACCCGGACCTCCTGGTCACGTGTGTGATCGGGGACGGTGAGGCCGAGACGGGACCGCTCGCCGGTTCCTGGCACTCCAACAAGTTCCTCGACCCGGTGCACGACGGCGCCGTCCTGCCGGTCCTGCACCTCAACGGCTACAAGATCGCCAACCCCACCGTGCTCGCCCGGCTGCCGCGCGCCGAACTCGACGACCTCATGCGGGGTTACGGACACGACCCCATCCATGTGTCCGGCGACGACCCCCGTCGCGTCCACCGGGAGCTCGCGAAGGCGATGGACCAGGCGCTGGACCGCATCGCCGAGATCCAGCAGGGGGCCCGCGGCGGGAAGAGCGGGGGGTCGGCCGGCGGGCGGCCACGCTGGCCCATGATCGTCCTGCGGACGCCCAAGGGCTGGACCGGCCCGGCCGAGGTCGACGGGGAGCCGGTCGAGGGCACCTGGCGCTCCCACCAGGTCCCGCTGGCCGGCGTCCGCGAGAACCCCGAGCACCTGCGGCAGCTGGAGGCCTGGCTGCGCTCGTACCGCCCCGAGGAACTCTTCGACGCCGAGGGACGGCCCACCCGCCTCGTCCTCGACGCCGTGCCCGAGGGCTCCCGCCGCCTCGGCGCGAACCCGCACACGAACGGCGGTCTGCTGCTGAGTTCACTGCCCCTGCCGGACCTGGACGACTTCGCCGTGCCCGTGGACAAGCCCGGCGCGAGCACCCACGAGCCCACCCGGGTCCTCGGCGGCATGCTCGCCCGCATCATGGCCGACACGTCCGAGCGGCGGAACTTCCGGGTCGTGGGCCCCGACGAGACCGAGTCGAACCGCCTGGGCGCGCTGTACGAGGCGACCGGCAAGGCCTGGCAGGCCGAGACCCTCGACACCGACGAACACCTCGCCCGCGACGGCCGCGTGGTGGAGGTCCTCTCCGAACACCTCTGCCAGGGCTGGCTGGAGGGCTATCTCCTCACCGGCCGGCACGGTCTGTTCTCGTCGTACGAGGCGTTCGTGCACATCGTCGACTCCATGGTCAACCAGCACATCAAGTGGCTCAAGACCTCGCGGGAGCTGCCGTGGCGGGCACCGCTCGCCTCCCTCAACTACCTGCTGACCTCGCACGTCTGGCGCCAGGACCACAACGGCTTCTCGCACCAGGACCCGGGCTTCGTCGACCACGTCCTCAACAAGAGCCCGGAGGTCGTACGGGTCTATCTGCCGCCGGACGCCAACACGCTGCTGTCGGTCACCGACCACGCGCTGCGCAGCCGGGACTACGTGAACGTGATCGTCGCGGGCAAGCAGCCCTGCTTCGACTGGCTGTCCATGGAGCAGGCACGCGCCCACTGCGCCCGGGGCGCGGGCATCTGGGAGTGGGCCGGCACGGAGAACGGCAACCGCGAACCGGACGTGGTGCTGGCCTGCGCCGGAGACGTACCCACCCAGGAAGTCCTCGCCGCCGCCGCGCTGTTGCGCACCTATCTGCCCGACTTGGCGGTCCGTGTCGTCAACGTCGTCGACATCGCCCGGCTGATGCCGCAGGGCGAACACCCGCACGGGATGGCCGACTCCGAGTACGACGCCCTCTTCACCGCCGACAAGCCGGTGATCTTCGCCTACCACGGCTATCCCTGGCTGATCCACCGGCTGGCCTACCGGCGCACCGGCCACGCCAACCTCCATGTGCGCGGCTACAAGGAGTCGGGCACCACCACGACCCCCTTCGACATGGTCGTCCGCAACAGCCTCGACCGGTACCGCCTCGTCATGGACGTCATCGACCGCGTCCCGGGCCTCGCCGTGCGCGCCGCCGCCGTACGCCAGCGGATGACCGACGTGCACACCCGCCACGAGGCCTGGATCCGCGAGCACGGCACGGACCTGCCGGAAGTCGCCGAGTGGACCTGGTCCGGCTGACGGCGACCAACGACGAAGAGCGACGGCGACCAACGACGAAGAGCGACGGCGATCAACGACGACGAGAAGACGCAAAGACGCGCGTGACGAACCGGGAAGGGCCCGCACCATGAGAAAGGACATCCGAACCGTCACCGTGGGCGTCGACGGCTCCCGCGCCGGTCTCGACGCCGCCGACTGGGCGGCCCGCGAGGCCGAGCGCCGCCGTCTCACCCTGCGGCTGCTGCACGCGGGCGGCGAACCCACCGCGTCCGCGTCAGGGGCCGCGCCCGGATCCGTACCCCGTCCCCGCCGCTCCCGGGTACGCGTCCGGCCGGGCCCCGAGCTGTCGGCAGCCGCCGACAGCGAGCTCCAGCGGGGCATCCTCGACCGGGCCGCCGTGCAACTCTCCTACGCGCACCCGACGTTGCAGATCGCCGCCCGCCGAACGGACACGCCTGCCCTTCCGGCGCTGCTCGAAGCCGCCACGGAGTCCGAGACGGTGGTTCTCGGCTCACACGGCTTCGGCGGGTTCAGCGGATTCCTGGTCGGCTCGGTCGCACTCGCCGTCGCCGCGGGCGCCGCGTGTCCCGTGGTGCTCGTCCGCGCGGGCGAACTCCCCGTGGACGAGCGCGTACCGGCAGACACGGGCGACGACACCACCTCGCCCACCCGGACCCCGTACCTGCTGCCGGTCGTCCTGGGACTCGACCTGGAAGAACCGGCCGACGAACTCATCGGCTACGCCTTCGGCGCGGCCGGTGTCAGGGCCGCGCCCCTGCACGTCGTGCACACCTGGACTCTGCCGCCGCTGTCGCCGCCGTCGCCCCTGCGCGATGGTTCGGGCGGTGCGGGAGCGCCCGGCGACACGGCCGCGCGGCAGGACGCCAGGGAACAGTCCCTGGCGGCGGTCCTGGGACCGTGGCGGCACAAGTTCCCGGAGACCGAGGTCTCGGAGGAGGTCGTGTACGGGCATGCCGGCCACCATCTCCTGAAGGCGTCGACCAGGGCGGGGCTGCTCGTGGTCGGCCGGTCCGTGGCGGGCGACGGCCTCGGCCGGACTGCGCACTCCATGGTCCACCACTCCGCGTGCCCGGTCGCCGTGGTGCCGCACGACTGACGGCACCGGGTTCGGGGTGGGGTCACGGGCAGGCCCGCACTCTGGGCCGGGCTCGCGCTCGGGATTCGGAGCGGTCAGCCGAAGCGTTCGATCCGGATGCGGTCCACCGGCTGGCCCGCGTCCACCAGCAGCCGCGAGGCATGCTCGGCGAACCCGTTCGAGCCGCACACATAGGCTTCCCACCCACCATCGGGCCCGTCGGCCAGGAGCCGCGCCACATGTGCGGCCGCCACACGGCCCACGGCCACACCCTCAGGGGCGCTGCGCGTGAACACCGGGGTGGTCTCGGCGCCGTACTCCGACGCGTAGATCAGTTCCTCGGGACCGCGGGCCGACACCAGCAGCCGCAGGGGCACCGTCAGGTTCCGCGCACGGTGGTGGCGGAGCATCGACATCAGCGGTACGACACCGGAGCCCGCGCCGATCAGCAGGGCGGGCCGGTCGCCGGGCCAGGCGAAGAACCCGCTGAGCGGTCCACGCAGCTCTACCTCGTCGCCGGGCTTGGCGACCGTGTGGAACCAGCCGGACACCTCACCGCCGTCGACGTGGTCGAGGGTGAGTTCGACGTGTCCGTCGTCCTCGGGGGGCGAGGCGATGGAGTAGTGCCGCTGGGCGACGTAACCGTCCTCGGCCCGCAGCCGGAGCATCAGATGCTGGCCGGGCAGATGACCCGTCCACTCGGGCACGGCGAACCGGAAGGTCGCCGCGTGCGGGGTCTCCCTGCGGATCTCGGTGAGGGTGGCGCGCTGCCAGGTGGCCGCGGCGCGGTTGCTCACGGCGATCCGGCCGGGCACCGCGAACCGCGTCGAGGGCACGGAGGCCGCCGAGGACAGAGGGGTCGTCGAGACCAGGGAGGCCAGGGAGGCCGTGGAGGACGCGGAGGATATCGAGGACATGGAGGTCGTCTCAGTCACCGGAGTAGCGCTGCTCTTCCCAGGGGTTGCCGCGGTGGTGGTAGCCGTTCTGCTCCCAGAAACCCGGCTCGTCGTGGTCCAGGAGCCGGATGCCGGCGATCCACTTGGCGCTCTTCCAGAAGTACAGGTGCGGCACGATCAGCCGTGCCGGGCCGCCGTGCTCGGCGGGCAGCGGCTGGTTCCCGTACTCCCAGACGATCCAGGCCCGTCCGCCGGTCAGATCGGCGAGCGGCAGGTTCGTGGTGTAGCCCGTGTGCGAGTAGGCGACCGCGTGGGTGGCCTCGGCGGTCGGGCGGGCGAGATCGAGGAACGCGTCGAGCGACACGCCCGCGAACCGCACCCCGAACTTCGACCAGCTCGTCACGCAGTGGATGTCGCCCTCGTAGGCGGACGGCGGCAGCGCGTGCGCCTCGTCCCAGGACCAGGTGCGTTCCTCGGCGACGAGCCCGTCGACGGTGAACGTCCACTGCGAGGTCGCCAGCTCCGGCGTGACCTCCGCGGACAGGACGGGCCAGTCGTCGCGGGCGTCGTACTGGCCGGGCGGCAGTCCGTCGTTGCGGACGCGCGGGCGCCCGGCGAAGCCCCGGGTGACGTTCATCGGGTCACGTTCATGCGAGTGGTGCCTCCAGGCCGGCCGGACGGCGGCCCTTGATCGTTGCGTACGCCCTCCACGGTACCGGGCCCGCCGGGGGCACCCCACCGGGGATCATTGCCGCCGTATGAACACTCGCCGGGTCCGGACGCTTCCGGGAATAGCCGCACCCGCGATCTTCCTTGCCGATAGTGCCCAGCCAGTAGCCGGCCGGCTTCCGGCCGGTGCCCCCATCGGCGTGAAGGAGAGTGACGGAGCAGATGCCCAAGGCGTACGTCTTCACCCAGTACGGCGGTCCGGAGACCGAGGCCCTCGTCGAACAGGACCGGCCGAGCCCCGGACCCGGCCAGTTGCTGGTCGCCGTCCGGGCGGCGGGCGTCAACCCGGTCGACTGGAAGCAGCGCACCGGCTACCAGCGGCCGGGGCAGCAGCGGCGTGAGCTGCCCGCCGTCCTCGGCAACGAGGCCGCAGGTGTCGTCGAGGAGGTCGGCGAGTCGGTCACGGGCTTCGCGGTCGGCGACGAGGTCTTCGGCAACCCCGTGGCCGGCGGCTACGCCCAGTACGCGCTGTTCCCCGTGGCCGTGACCGCGCACAAGCCCGCCGGTGTCTCCTTCACCGACGCGGCCGCCCTGCCCGTCGCGGCGGCCACCGCCTACGACGGGGTACGCCAGCTGGCCCTGCCGACGGGCGCGACCCTGCTGGTCACGGGCGTGGGCGGCGGTGTGGGTGTCGCGGTCGCGCAGATCGCCCGCGCCGACGGACTGAACGTCATCGGAGTGGCGAGCGCCGGCAAGAAGGACCTGGTCGAGTCGCTGGGCGCCGCGCACGTGCCGTCCGGCCCGGACTTCGCCGAGGGCGTGCGGGCCCTGGCGCCCGACGGCGTGGACGCGGTGTACGACCTGGTCGGCGGCGAGGTCCTGGAGGCCGCGGCCGAACTGGTGAAGGACCGCGCCAAGCTGATCACCGCGGGTGGCAAGGACATCGTGGAGGGACTGGGCGGCTCACCCGTCGTACGGGCCCGTACCGCCGCGGTGCTCGACGAGGTGGTCCGGCTCGTCGTCGACGGCAGGCTCGACCCCCTGGTGACGCGGACGTTCCCCCTCGAAGAGGCCGCCGACGCACTGCGTACCGTCGAGGAGGGCCACGCCCGCGGCAAGGTCGTGATCGAGGTCGCGGGATGAGCGGCACGCCCCACATCCTGGACAACCCCGCGCGGGCCTCGCTGACCGGTCCGCACGCCCACTTCGCCGAACGCCGCGGCCGGGTGTTGCGCTACCCCGCCGACGTGTCGCCCTGGCTGGCGCTGCCCGACGACCCCGGCGCCGACGACTGGGCCGACGTCGCGGCGCTCGCCGGGCCCGGCAACGAGATCGCGCTGCCCGGCTTCCGCGGGGAGATCCCGGAGGGCTGGGAGATCACGTTCCGCGGGGAGGGCGTCCAATTCGTCGACGACGGCCTGGCCGCCGCGCCGGACCCCGAGGCCGTACGGCTGGGCCCCGCCGACGTACCGGAGATGCTGGCCCTCGTGGAGCGGACCAGACCGGGCCCGTTCCTGCCGCGCACGGTCGAACTCGGCACCTATCTCGGCATACGCCGGGACGGGGCCCTGGTCGCCATGGCGGGGGAGCGGCTGCATCCGCCCGGCTGGACGGAGATCAGCGCGGTCTGCACCGACGCCGCCGTCCGCGGCCAGGGCCTGGCGACCCGGCTGACGCTTGCGGTCGCACACGTCATACGCGCCCGGGGCGAGACCCCGTTCCTGCACACGGGCGCGGACAACACCACTGCCGTCCGCCTCTACGAGTCACTGGGCTTCCGGCTGCGACGCAGGACGAAGTTCCTGGCGGCGCGGGTACCGGAGCGGCCGGACCGGCTGGAGGACGGGCGGGTGGTGGCGGTCGGCTGAGGGGCGGGGAGCCCACCGGGGTCGGGGGCCCTGGGCCGCGTGCTCGGGCGCCGCTCAGCCGCTCGGGGGCGGGCCGTCCGGACGCGCGGTCACACCTGGGCCCGGACCCGGACCCGGACGTGAGTCTGGGCTCGGGCCTGTGTGCGGGTCGATGCCGGGTCCCGCCGCGTTGTACCGCAGCAGATAGCCCGCGAACCGTCGCAGATCCTCCTCGGGCCAGCCCGCCAGCCGCTCACGGAAGGCCACCCGGCGGCTCGCGGTCACCTGCGCGAGGATCTCCGTCCCGGCCGCCGTGAGATGCAGTACCTGGACACGCTGGTCCTGCGGATCGGACCGCCGCTCGATCAGCCCGGCGCCTTCGAGGGCCGACACCTGGCGGCTGACCGTGGACTTGTCGAGGGCGTAGTGCGCGGCGAGATCGGTGGCACGGCAGCCGCCGCGCTCCTCCAGATGACCGAGCAGCGTGTACGAGACCAGGGACAGCTCCGGGTGCAGACGGCCGGCCGAGGCCCGAGCGCGGCGGGCGAAGGCCGTCATCTCGTGGTGGATGGTCTCGATGGCGACGTCGGCTGCGGACACGGATGCGTTCACGGGGCTGCCCTTTCACTGATGGTTGCACGCTACAACCATCAATTGCATGAGGCAATCAGAAGGCCGGCGTGTAATGTTGCCGTCCGGCTGGGAACTGCCCCTGCCATGTCGGACCAAGGAGGTGAGCCCCATTACCGCTGTGTCAGCTCGGGTGCTCCCGCCTCGTGGCCTCGTCGGCATCAGGTGACCTAGGCCCTGTCGGCCTCGGAGAGCGCCCTTCGGTTTCCCGAAAGGCTCCTCGGCTTCCATGCCACCTTCTTACGTCCATGTCGTCACCGCGCTCCGCTCCGCGGGCTGTGTCTTCGCGGAGGACGAGGCACGACTCATCCTCTCCGCCGCCCGTACTCCGGCCGAACTCACCGCCATGGTGGACCGCCGTGCGGCGGGCCGGCCTCTTGAACACGTCCTGGGGTGGGCCGAGTTCAGCGGTCTGCGGATCGCGGTGGAACCCGGCGTCTTCGTGCCGCGCCGCCGTACGGAGTTCCTGGTCGGGCAGGCCGTCCGGCTCGCCCGCGCTCTACCCTCCGAGGCACCGGTCGTGGTGGACCTGTGCTGCGGCTCGGGGGCGGTGGGCGCGGCGCTCGTGGCGTCGCTTCCCGGCGCGGAGCTGCATGCCGCCGACATCGACCCCGTGGCCGTACGCTGCGCGCGCCGCAACGTCGGCGGACGCGGCCGGGTCTACGAGGGCGACCTCTTCGGGCCGTTGCCGCGCGGTCTGCGCGGGCGGGTCGGGGTCCTGGCCGCGAACGTGCCGTACGTGCCCACGGGCGAGGTGGGGCTCCTGCCGCCGGAGGCCCGCGACCACGAACCGCTCGTCGCGCTCGACGGGGGAGGGGACGGGCTCGACGTCCTGCGCCGCGTGGCCGCGGAGGCGCCGGCGTGGCTGGCGCCCGGGGGGAGCCTGCTCGTCGAGACGAGCGAACGGCAGGTCGGGCGGGCTGTCGAGATCTTCGAGGCGGCGGGCCTGGTACCGCGAGTGAAAACCTCGGAGGAGCGAGGCGCCAACGTCATAGTCGGCCAACGCCCACACGGAGGGGTCGCGGACTGACCGCGCCGGCAAAAAACCTGGGGGCGCACCGGCGGTCTGTCGGCTGCGGTCCGGCGGGGGCTGGCAGCGCAGTTCCCCGCGTCCCTAAAAGACAACACCACCCCTGAGCCCCGCACCTCCTCAGGGGCGCGAGGAACGGCGCGTGCAACGACAACGCTCCCGCAGGTCAGATCCCACCCGGGCCCCCACCCTCCAAGGGGCGCGGGGAACGGCGCGACCAGCCCCCACGGACCCGCACCCGCAAGCAACCCCCAACACGCCCCGCCGAGAGTCCCTCGTCACAAAGACCCCCCACCCTTTTGCAACTAGTTGCATAAACCCCCGGGCGTCGTCTACAACCATGGGGACGACGCCGCGCACGGAGGGGCCAATGACCCACTACCCACACCTGCTGAACCCGCTGAACCTCGGCTTCACCACCCTGCCGAACCGCGTACTCATGGGCTCCATGCACATAGGCCTGGAAGAGGCAGAACACGGCTTCACCCGCATGGCCGAGTTCTACGCGGCCAGAGCCCGCGGCGGCGTAGGCCTCATCGTCACCGGCGGCATCGCCCCCAACGAAGCGGGCCGCCCCTACGAAGGCGGCGCCAAACTCACCACCGAGGCAGAAGCGGAACAGCACGCCGAGATCACCGCCGCGGTACACCGCGAAGGCGGAAGGATCGCGATGCAGATCCTCCACTTCGGCCGCTACGCCTACCACCAGGACCTGGTCGCCCCCAGCGCACTCCAGGCCCCCATCAGCCCCCACGCCCCCCGCGCCCTGACGGACGACGAGGTCGAGCAGACCATCGACGACTACGCCAGGACGGCCCGCCTCGCCAGGAGCGCGGGTTACGACGGCGTGGAGATCATGGGGTCCGAGGGCTACCTGATCAACGAGTTCATCGCCGCCCGGACCAACGAGCGCGACGACCGCTGGGGCGGCAGCTACGAGAACCGCACGCGGTTCCCCCTCGAAATCGTCCGCCGCGTGCGCGAAGCCGTCGGCGACGACTTCATCATCGTCTACCGTCTGTCGATGCTGGACCTGGTCACGGGCGGCTCCTCCCTCGACGAGGTGATCTCCCTCGCCAAGGCCGTGGAGGCTGCGGGCGCGACCATCATCAACACCGGCATCGGCTGGCACGAGGCACGCATCCCCACCATCGCGACCTCGGTGCCGCGAGGCGCGTACGCCTGGGTCACCAAGAAGGTCATGGGCGCCGTGTCGATCCCGCTCGTGACGACGAACCGCATCAACACCCCGGAACTGGCGGAGCAGTTGCTCGCGGACGGCCACGCGGACATGGTGTCGATGGCCCGCCCGATGCTCGCCGACCCCGACTTCGTCAGCAAGGCGAAGGCCGGCCGCCCCGAGGCCATCAACACCTGCATCGGCTGCAACCAGGCCTGCCTCGACCACACCTTCGGCGGCAAGATCACCTCCTGTCTGGTGAACCCGAGGGCCTGCCACGAGACGGAACTGGTCCTGGCCCCGACCCGTACCCGTAAGCGCATCGCCGTCGTGGGCGCGGGCCCGGCCGGACTGGCCTGCGCGGTCAGTGCCGCCGAACGCGGTCACGACGTCACCCTGTACGACGCCGCGGCCGAGATCGGCGGCCAGCTCAACGTGGCCCGCAAGGTCCCCGGCAAGCAGGAGTTCGACGAGACGATCCGCTACTTCCGTACGCAGCTCGAACTGCACGGCGTGGACGTCCGGTTGAGCACCCCGGTGTCCGACGGCGACCTCGCCGCGTACGAGGAGGTCGTCGTCGCCACGGGCGTCGGCCCGCGCACGCCCGACTTCCCCGGCGTGGACCACCCCAGCGTCGTCGGTTACCTCGACGTGCTGCGCGACGGCGCCCCCGTCGGCGACCGGGTCGCGATCCTCGGCGCGGGCGGCATCGGCTTCGACGTCGCCGAGTACCTGACCGACAGCGGCGACAAGGCGAGCGAGGACCCGGCGACGTACTTCCGGCACTGGGGCGTCGACATGGACTACCGGACACCCGGCGGCCTCGGCGCCCCCGAGCGGCCCGCCCCGCCGCGCAGCGTCCACCTCCTGCAGCGCAAGGCGTCCAAGGTCGGCGCCGGGCTCGGCAGGACCACGGGCTGGATCCACCGCGCGGAGCTCAAGCACCGCGGAGTCACCATGGTCCCCGGCGTCCGGTACGACCGTATCGACGACGCCGGACTGCATGTCACCGTCGACGGCGAGAGTTCCGTCCTGCCGGTCGACACCATCGTGCTCTGCACGGGCCAGGAACCACGCCGCGACCTGTACGAGGCACTGCGCGCCGCGGGTCGCAGCGTGCACCTCATCGGCGGCGCCGACGTGGCGGCCGAACTGGACGCCAAGCGGGCCATCAAGCAGGGCACCGAGCTGGCGGCGGCGCTGTAGGCCGCCGGACCCCGCCCGGACCCGTCCCTAGGATGACCCCATGTCACTCCCGCACGCGATCCTCACTGCCCTGCTTGAGAAGCCGTCGTCGGGGCTGGAGCTGACCCGCCGCTTCGACAAGTCGATCGGCTACTTCTGGTCGGCGACGCATCAGCAGATCTATCGCGAGCTGGGAAAGCTGGAGGCCGAGGGCTCCATCAGGGCCCTCGCCTCGCAGCAGCCGGCCCGCGGGCAGAAGAAGCGGTACGAGGTCCTGCCGGCGGGCCGCGCCGAACTGGCCCGCTGGACCGCCGCGTCCCAGGACCCCAAGCCGCTGCGCGACACACTGCTGCTGCGGCTGCGCGCGGCGGCGGTGGTCGGCACCGCGGGCATCGGGGAGGATCTGCGCCGCCATCTCGACCTGCACCGGCGGCAGTTGGCGGAGTACGAGGAGATCCAGGAGCGCGACTTCCCGCCCGGCAAGGACGCTCCCGCGGACCGGCTCCAGCACCTCGTCCTGCGGGCCGGGATCGACCTGGAGACCTTCTGGACGGGCTGGCTCACGCACGCGCTGGAGGAGTTCGACCGCATCCCGGCCGAGGGCTCCACACCCTGACCGGCCCGGTCACAGTCGGCCCGGTCACAGCCGACGAGGTCGAAGGTGCGCCCCTGTCACAGGCGGTTCGGCTTGGAGCGCCGGCGCAGGACCCAGACGGTGGCCCCGACCCCGGCGGCCACCAGGACCCCGCCCGCCGCGTAGGTGACGGTGCTGTAGTCCTGACTGGTGCTGCCCATACCGCCCATCACCCCGCGCGACGGTGACGCCGTGGCCGTTGCCGTCCTCGTCGCCGAGATCGTGGGGGTCGAGACCGGCGAGACGGTGACGGACTGCGTGCCCGCCGTCGACCCGTCGGCGCACACCACGATGACGGTGTACGTACCGGAGGTGACGCTCGACCAGGCGGCGGACTGACTCCCGCTGGTCCCGGACAGGGTCACCTGGCGCCCCTGCGCGAAGTTCGCCTGACCGCTGGAGAGCAGCGAGGCGTTCCCCATCGATCCGTTGGACCTGGTGACGCACGCGGCCGTGGTCACCTGCACCGTCCCGCCACTGGTGGTCACGTTGATCCCCGTGGCCGCCGCGGCGGCCACGCCGGGCATGCCTGCGGTGAGGGCCAGCGGCAACGCGGCGACCGCCACGGCCTGCCCGGAGCGGACGAGTGTCTGAGTGATACGCATAGGACTGCCCTCCAGCGGCACGGTGGCGGTACATCCCATGAGCCGCCGAGGGTCGGGAACGACCGTGCTGCCTTCGGACCGAGCCAATGCGACGGCCACCGTTTCCGCATGTGGGCCGGGACCGTACAGGTGAACAATTGCCGTGGTGTGCGGCTCTTCCTCACGACTTCCCGGTCGTCACCGTCCGCTCCGCAGAGAAGGCGCCCCACGTGCCGTCCGGCAGCTTCGCCCGGATCCGTACCCGCTGGGTGAGCCCGGCCTCCCGGCCCACGTAGAAGCTGTACGTCGCCCTGCCGGGCGGAGGGGCCGCGCCCCAGACGAGCGAGGTGACCGGCTTCCGGTCGAGCTGGATCTGGTACTCCGTGATCACCCCGTCCACCTTCGGCTGGGTCCATGACAGGTCGAGGTAGTACGCCCCGTCCTTGCGATGCGTGGCGGCACGGAACGCGGCGGGCGCCATGCCCGTCCCGGTGCCCGCGCCCTTCGCGTCGTCGGGGCCCGCAGCGGTGGTGATCCGGACGGCCGCGCTCGCGGGCGAGACGTTGTCCGCCGCGTCGCGCGCCCGGACCGTGAAGGAGTAGCGCGTCCCCGGCCGCAGCCCGGTGACCACGGTCGCCGTCTGGGCACCGCCCACACTGTGGATCTTCGTGTCGCCCTGATAGACGTCGTACGAGGCCACGCCCACGGCGTCCGTGGACCGGGTCCAGGACAGTTGCGCGGCCCGGCTCCCGACCGCCTTCCCGCCGGGGCGCTCCGGGCGGCTCGGCGCCCGCTCGTCGGCGGCGGTCGCGGCGGGCGTGGTGGCCCGGACCCGCTCGCTCGGCGGCCCCAGCCTGCCGTCGGCGTCCCGGGCCCGCACGGAGAAGGCGTACCGGGTCGACGGCTTGAGCATGGTGATGTCCACCATGTACTCGGAACCGGGCACTTCCTTCACCTTTGTGGTGCCGCGATACACCTCATAGCGGGTTACCGCCGGTTTCCCCGAGGCTCGGTTCCACATGACATGGACGCTGGTCGCACTGCCCGCCGCCGCCGTGACCCCGGCCGGGGCGCCCGGAGGCCGGTCGTCCTCGCCCGGGCCCTGCCCGGTCCGACCGCAGGACACCATCGTGAGCAGCGCGCCGCAGACCACGGCGGCTCGCAGGAGTACGCGTCGCACAGCCCTGCCCTCCCTCGACGTTTCCGCAACGAGATTGGTCCGGACCAATATGGCGTCCCCTGTGGGGCCACAACAAGAGGGCCGCCGTTCGCGATTTCGGCCGTACGTTACGTATGCTGATCCTCTGAACGGCTGAACTCGCCCATGTCGCAGGGAAGTTCATGCCGACGGTGCGGAACGCTGTCGTCGCTGATCCCGCGCCGGCGAGGGCGGCCGGGTGGCCGTAGTCGTCGACGAATCCGGCCACCCGGCCCCCGACGACACGTCACTCGGCACGTCCCCGGCACGTCACCCTGTGCACCCCTCTGTACGTCCCGACGTGTCACCGGACGTGCACCGTACGGCCCCCCAGCAGTGGCCGCCCGGGCGGACCCCCACCAGATTGGGCTGAGTGTTCGTCAGCGCCCGCTCAGGAGAGGGTCTCTTATCGTGCGTGTCCGGTCACTGATGCTGGCCGCGGCCGGTGCCGCCCTGATCGCCCCCACGGCGCTCGCCGGCGCCGCGCCGAGGCCCGACGCCGCGCACGAGCGCGCCGGACACGGCGGCCCGGGTGCGGAGAACGTCCCACGGGCGGGTGGCGCCGCGGACGCACGGAAGGCACCGCGTCGTAAGGCGCCGCGTCCGGGGAACGTGCGGGCCACGGAACTCCTGGCCGCCGTACGGGACTGCGCCCCCGTCTCGGACGACCGCTTCAGCAGCGACGACGGCGAGCCCGCGGACATCGAGGTCTGCGGCAGGAAGGAAGCCGTCTTCTGGAAGGCCGACCTGGACATCGACTGCGACGGCAGACCGGGCCGGCACTGCAACGAACGCACCGACCCGCTCTTCTGCGACACCACCGCCTTCCAGCAGTCCGACGGACGCCAGCTGAGCGCCGAGCGACTGCCGTACGTGGTCGTGCCCGGGCCGAGCCACCGCTGGAACCACAAGGAGCACGACGTCCGGCGCGGGACGGTCGCCGCGGTCATCCACGGCGACCGTGTCCGGTACGCGGTCGTAGGCGACATCGGCCCCGCGGACATCATCGGCGAGGCCTCGTACGCCCTGGCCCGGAACCTCGGCATCCGCCCCGACCCGAAGGGCGGCGGAGCGGCGTCCGGAGTCACCTACATCCTGTTCAAGGGCTCCGGCGCCTCTCCCATCGAGAGCCCCGGCGCAGCCGCGGCCCAGGGGGAGCGGCTGGCCCGCGAACTCGTCGGCCGCAGCTGAGCCACCCCGTCGACGTGCCGGTGTCAGACCTTCCGGTACGTGTACGCCTCCGCCGCCGCGGCCTCCACCGCCGCCAGGTCAGCTCCGGCGGAGGCCGTGACGACCGCCGCCACCGCGCCCTCGACGAACGGCGCGTCCACCAGCCGGGTGTCCGGCGGCAGCTCGTCGCCCTCGGCCAGCAGGGCCTTCACCGTGAGGACCGCACTGCCGAGATCGGTCAGTACGGCGACACCGGCACCGCGGTCCACGGTGGCCGCCGCGGCGGAGATCAGCTCGGAACTGGTGCCCAGGCCGCCGTCCCCGTCACCGCCCGCCGCCGCGACCGGAGCGAGCGTGCCGCCGCCCGCGAGCCCCGCCGCCAGTTCGGCGACCGCCGCGGCCACCGCGGCGCTGTGCGACACGAGCACGACGCCCACGAGCTTCGCGCCGTCGCCGCCGTCGCCGTCACCTTCGGCCGTCCGGCCGTCCGGCCCGCCGTTCACGAGGTCACTCACCGGCCGTCTCCGCGAGCGCCGCGATCAGGATCGCCGAGGAGGTGGCACCCGGATCCTGGTGCCCGATGCTGCGTTCGCCCAGATAGCTCGCCCTGCCCTTGTGCGCCTGCAGCGGCGTCGTCGCCTGGGCGCCCTCCTCCGCGGCGGACCGTGCCGCGGCGAAGGACTGCCCCAGCGCGTCGACCGCCGGCAGGAGCGCGTCGATCATCGTCTTGTCGCCGGGCGCCGCGCCGCCGAGCTGCATCACGGCGTCCACGCCGGTGCGCAGCGCCTGCGCGAACTCCGGCTCGTCGACCTCGGCGGCCTCACCGAGTGCCTTGCCCGTCCGCCGCAGCAGAGTCCCGTACAACGGGCCCGAGGCGCCGCCCACCGTCGAGATCAGCGTGCGTCCGGCGAGGATCAGGACAGCGCCCGGGGTGCCGGGCTCCTCCTTCTCCAGCGCGGTCGCCACGGCGCGGAAACCGCGCTGCAGATTGCTGCCGTGGTCGGCGTCGCCGATCGGTGAGTCGAGGGCGGTGAGCCGTTCCGCCTCGTGTTCCACGGACACGGCGGTCGCCGTCATCCAACGGCGGAAGAAGTCGGCGTCAAGCACTGGATCTCCTTGCGTGGTAAGGGTGTTGCCGGGTCGCACCGGGAGGGACGAGACGGGGGAGCGGCCCCTCACATGCCCCAGCGCAGACCCGCGGTACGCACCGGCGCGTCCCACAGCCGCAGCAGGTCCTCGTCGACCTGGCACAGGGTCACCGACGCGCCGGCCATGTCGAGCGAGGTGACGTAGTTCCCGACGAGGGTGCGGGCCACCGGGACCCCGCGGTCGCCCAGGATGCGCTGCACCTCCGCGTTGAAGCCGTACAGCTCCAGCAGCGGGGTGGCACCCATGCCGTTCACCAGGACCAGGACGGGGTTGCGCGGGTTCATGTCCTCCAGGATGGCGTTCACCGAGAAGTCGGCGATCTCCCGCGAGGTCATCATGGCCCGCCGCTCCCGGCCGGGCTCGCCGTGGATCCCGACGCCCAGCTCCAGTTCCCCCGGGGGCAGGTCGAAGGTGGGGCTGCCCTTGGCGGGCGTGGAGCAGGCGCTGAGCGCGACACCGAAGCTGCGCGAGTTCTCGTTGACCTGGCGGGCCAGCGCCTCGACGCGTTCCAGCGGCCGGCCCTCCTCGGCGGCGGCGCCCGCGATCTTCTCCACGAACAGGGTCGCGCCGGTGCCGCGGCGGCCGGCCGTGTAAAGACTGTCGGTGACCGCCCCGTCGTCGTCGACGAGCACCTTGGCGATCTGGATGCCCTCGTCCTCGGCCAGCTCCGCGGCCATGTCGAAGTTGAGGACGTCACCGGTGTAGTTCTTCACGATGAACAGCACTCCGGCGCCGCTGTCCACGGCCGCGGCGGCCCGTACCATCTGGTCCGGCACCGGGCTGGTGAACACCTCGCCGGGACAGGCGGCGGACAGCATCCCGGGACCCACGAACCCGCCGTGCAGCGGCTCGTGCCCGGACCCGCCGCCCGACACGAGCCCCACCTTCCCGGCCACCGGCGCGTCCCGCCGCACGATCACCCGGTTCTCGACATCCACGGTCAGCTCGGGATGCGCGGCGGCCATACCCCGCAACGCGTCCGCGACAACGGTCTCCGCGACGTTGATGAGCATTTTCATGGGTACCTCCTGGGAGCCTTGCAGGCGGGTGTACGACCTGCGTCCTTGCTGTTCAAAGGGCGTGATGCGGGTTCTGGATCTTGACGGTCCGTAGCGGCTGGAAGCGGATTGTGACGGTACTGACGCTGACCCGATACTGACTCTACTGACGGCTCGTCGGTACTTCTGTGCGGCTGGACGAGGGGCAGTGGTGGCGCTGTCATCCGCAGTATCGACCTTGCGGCAGCGAAGGTCACGGGTGTGGCTGCGTGAGGGGGGGGGCGGCTCGGCGGGGGAGTCAGGGAGGGGACGTCCTGACCTGCACGACCGTTAGCCTCGTAGGCGCAGGTCAGGAGCGGATTGATGGTCCGCACCTTGCCCGGATCTTGGTCCGGTCCGTGACTTGGCGTGCGAGGCCCAGGTTCGAATGGCGCAGGTAGCCGGGACCGCCTTGTGGCGCCCTTTGCGGCCGGGCCGCCCTCGCGCCGACATTGCCGCCGGCGCTCGCCTGGGCACACGCTCACCCGCAACTCATGTGCGATGACCGGGTTTCTGTCGCCGCGTTCAAAGCCCCCGGCGGCGAGCATGCGTACCCGTTCCCGGGCGGCCCACTGATCTGGTCGACAGTCTCCTCCTCGCAGATACCGCTTAGCTGCGGCGTTGTCGCAGGCACCGACCCGAGTCACCCTGGACAACACCTCGGAGAGGTCGGCGGAACCTCAATGACGTTGTCCTACGTGGTGCGGCGCGGAGACGGGTTTTCTGGGTTGAGGTGCAGCATGCGTTTCACTGCGGTGACCACGGATTCTCGGTGTGCCGCGATGCGGCGGGGGTCGTCCGGGTCCTGGCCGTCGGCCCGTAGCAGACCTACAGGGGTGAGGTACCAGGCCTGGGAGACCGCGTAGATGAGGACCAGCAGGTCCACGGGGGACAGCGGCGCGCTTCCGGCTGCGGAGACTGCCGTGGTCTTGCTGAGGTAGCTCTCCATCGGTTCCGATGCCGATTGAGGGCGCTCCAACTGGGCCCACATGTTGATCCGCAGGGCGGCAGGCTCTCGGCGGTGGTAGTCGAAGAGGTCGCCCGCCCATGCCGCGAGGTCGTCGGGTCGCGGAGGCACCGATGCGGCCATGGAGGTGATGGCTTTGGTGAGTGCGGCGTCGAAGAGCTGGTTCTTGCTCCCGTAGTAGGCGTAGATCATCCGGACGTTCGTCCCTGCCGCTTTCGCGATGCGGTCGATGCGGCCGCCGGCGTCAGGTGGCGCTTCTGGCGAGTCAAGTGACTTGGCTCGCTATGCGTCATACTGGTCTCATGACTACCGAGCCCACCAGTTACCACCAGCGGGTCGCCCTGGAGAAACGCGCGGCGATCATGGAAGCGGCCACCGGCCTCTTCCTGGAGTCCGGATACGACGGGACATCGCTGGCGCGTATCGCCGAGGCGGCAGGTGTCTCCAAGGCCACGCTCTTCAAGCAGTTCCCGACGAAAGCCGCCCTGTTCGGCGCCATCGTCACCGAGAGCTGGAGGGGCGGCGCGGACGGTGAGACCGCCCCGAAGCCGGGCGACCCCGCGGCGGGGCTCACCACCATCGGCAATCGGTACGTCGAACTGCTCACCCGGCCGGGCATGGACGCCCTCTTCCGGATCGTCATCGCAGAGGCTCCGCGGTTCCCGGAGCTCGCCAGAATCCAGTTCGAACACGGCAAGATGCCGTTCTTCGACACGGTCGCGAAGTATCTGGAGGAGGAGAAAGCGGCAGGCCATGTTCGCCTGGAGGACTCCACGACCGCCGCGACCCAGTTCCTCGGCATGATCTCCAACCATGTGTTCTGGCCGCGCCTGCTGCTGGTCGACTGGGACCCGGAGGGCATCGACACCCATCGCGTGGTCGCCGAAGCGGTGGCGACGACGCTGGCCAGGTATGGCGTTCCGGCCTGAGTCCCGCCCTCCTTCGCCCTCCTTTCCGTGAGCGCGAGAGGGGAATTGAGAGCGGCGGCTGTCCGGAAGACACCTGCCGTGTGGCCGTACCGTCCGTCGTGGACGGCTGGCGCGCCTCGGCGGAGACCCACATCGAGCACGACCGGACCGGCCGGTCAACGGGCGGACGGACGACCACGTTGTGGAGTGCCTGGGAAGCCGCCCTCGACCACTTCACGCTCTCCCGCGGCTACTTCATGGCGGTGAGAGCAGCCAGGACGGCCATCAAGGCTGTTCGGGACCTACTGGCGTGCCGACCCGCACGAGCCACGAGATACGGGGCGCCGTCTCGGGTGAGGCCGCGGCCCGTACCGCACGTTGTGCATGAAACCCTGTGGTGCGCGGGGCCGGACTCCGGCCGTGCCTGAGCCCTCCGGACCGGCCGGGGCGCGTCGCATCCGGACAGCGCGCGGAACTGCGGGCGCACCGCGGGGCGACAGCGACGCGGCGAGCGCGCCGACCGCGTCGGTGCAGGTGTCTTCCGAGCAGGGCTCGGGGGTGGGCGGTACCTTCGTGAACGGGGTGGTCGAGTATCTGGCGCCGGACAAGTACATCGTGGCCGCAAACATCGGTGACCAGCAGTTCTACGTGTCCGCCGACACCGAGATCCTGGGCGCGGTTGACGGCGGCGCCTGGAGCGGGTCCGATCTGGAGTACGCCGTCAAGCGCGGTGGTCTGTTCGCCGAGGTCGAGACAGCCAACGGGATCGCCGTCAGCGCGTCCACGAGGGATGAGCGTCCGCCGATTCCGCACGACCCGGCCCCACGTACACCGGCGCCGGGCGTGCCAGGCTCGTGTGCCGCGACCGGTGCCGCGCCCAGGACGGCGGGTGCGGCACGTGGAGTCATGGCGCGTCTCGGTTCCACTGTCTCGCTCGGGAGGTAAGGACACGGGCGAAGGCGAATCTCCGCCCGTCCGCCGCGGTCAGCCGGTCATGAGTACGACCTTGCCCGTGGTGGCCCGTGACTCCAGAGCCTGGTGTGCGGCGGCGTCTGCCAGGGCGAACGACTGGATCGCCGGGCGCAGCCCGTGGAGCGGTACGGTCCCGCCGCCCTCGCCGCCTCTTCGTCGGCCTGGTCCTTCAGAGGGCCTGTCGGACCGTCCGGACCTCAGCGCAGCGCGGTCTCGATGGCCGTCAGACAGTCCGCCACGGGCCCCAGGGTGATCAGGCCGCTCCCGGCGCCCGCCACCTCCGCCGCGGCCGGAGCCAGTTGAGTCCGCGCTCGCGTCAGCATGTCACGGTCTCCCACTGCCACCGCGGCGCGTGCCACCAGGCACCACAGCGCCTCGAACATCAGGTCACGTGCCGGGGAGGGGACGCGGCGCAGGGCTGAGGCGGCGGCGTCGGTCCGTCCGGCTTCCACGAGCAGTACGGGGCGTACCCACGGCTCGTACGGGCCCCAGTCGGTGCCCGGTGTCTCGTGCGGTGCCACGCCGTGCGTCAGGCGCAGACACAGTTGTGCGAGCGGCAGCAGCCCGTTCTCCAGTCCGGGCATGCCGGCACCCCGAAGGGAGCGGGCGGCCTGCTCGTACGCTTCCTCGGCGGCGGCGAGGGAACCGGTCGTGGCGGTGCGCAGTGCCCGGAACCAGTCGGTGAAGACGTACACCAGGGGCAGTTCGTGGCGGGCGGCGAGTTCGTCGACCGCGGCGGCGTGGCGGCCGGCGGCGGCCAGGTCCGCCAGGGCGCAGCGCGACTGGATGCGGATGAGGTGACCGAGCACTTCGTAGTGGACCAGGCCGTGGGCCGCGGCGAGAGAGGTGATCTCGGCGCCGATCGCGTCCCGCCGGGCGGCGAGGCCGGCGCGGCGGAAGGACTGCATGAAGACCCCGTTCAGCGCGAACGCCAGCAGGGAGGGGTCTTCAAGACGTCGTGCCATCTCCTCGGCCTGCCCGGCCGCCTGCAGCGGACGGGCCAGGGCGCCTGACGCTGCCGTGTCCGCGGGCAGGGTGCCACGTGACTCGACCGCGATGGTCGACAGCAGCCGGCAGCGTGCGGCGTCCTGGGTGTCCTCGGCCAGGGAACGCAGGGTGCGTTCCGCGGCGGCCACGAGCCAGCGTGACTGCTCGGGATCGTCGGCGCGCGGCCAGATCGCCGGAACGTCGTAGATCCCGATCACCCGGGCTGTCAGCACGGGGTCGTCGAGCTGCTCCGCTGCGGCCACCGCGCTGACCCGGTGACGGCGTGCCGCCTCCAGACCCCCGCCGCCCGTGACCGCGAGGTCCCGCATCAGACCGACGGTGGACTCCAGCCGGGTGCGGGCGCTGCTGCCCAGCGCGCCGTCGTAGGAGGCTGTCGCCTGTTCCCACACCTGGTTGACGGTGGTGTCCGCCGTGCCGGGATCGAGGTGGTCCGCCTGCCGGAGGATGTCCTCCTCCAGGCGCCGCAGCCGGGGCCCGGGGTCCATGCCCAAGTGTTCGCGCAGCATGCTGCGGGCCCGGCGCAGTACCGACAGGGCGTCGGCCTGCCGTCCCGACCGGTACAACGCCAGTGCCAGCATCCGCCAGGCGTCCTCCCGCCACGGATGGTCCGTCACGTGTGCGTCGAGAGTGGCCACGGCGTCGGCCGGGTTGCCCAGGGCGATCATGGCTTCGGCACGTCGTTCGACCGCGTGCAGCCGCAGTTCGGTCAGCCGTGACCGGGTGGAGCGCAGCCAGCGTTCGTCGCCGAAGTCGGCGAAGGCGGGACCACGCCACCAGTTCAGGGCCTCGTCCAGCACTTCCAGGACGCGGGCGGGGCGTGCGTCACCGAGGTCGTTCATGCACTTTTCGAACCGCCATGCGTCCACATCGTCCTTGGGGGCGCGCAGCGCGTACCCGGAGCCCTCGGTCACCAGCAGTTGTGAGGGCGTGCGTGGAGGCCGGTCGGGTTCCAGACTCCGCCGCAGGTCGCTGACGAAGGTGCGCACCGTGCCCACCGCGTTGGCCGGCGGCTCCGTCCACATGTCCTCCACCAGCCGGGCCACCGGGACCACCTGGCGTTGCGCCACGAGCAGTCTGGCGAGGAAGGCACGGTGGCGTGGTCCCTTCAGGGCACGTGCCCGGCCTGTCTCGTCCCAGGCCGTCACCGCTCCCAGCACTCCGAATGTCACGCGCACCGTTGCCGTCCGTTCTCGTCTCGACTGCTCCGCCAACTTACAAGCGTCGGCCTGATGGCTCGGCATACGCGCTGGTGGATCCGAGAGGCGGCGGGGCGGGGGCCGTGAGGAGACTCTCGCGGGCCCCGCCCGGTGTTGTCGTCCCCGACAGGTCGGGGATCAGTGTGGGCCGGGGATCAGTCGAAAGTGAAGTCGTACTTGTCGGCGACCGCTGCCATCGCCTTCACGTCCGCGTCGTTCAGCGGCGGACCGATCTGTCCCCGGACACCAGGTGTGCCTATCTCGTTGAACATGGCGTCCATGCCGCCGGGTGTGTACAGGAAGTAGATCCTCGCGGGCTGGGTCCGGCTGAGGTTCCTGAACGAGTGCCGCATGCCTCTGGGGACGTGGACGACACTGCCGGCCTCTGCCTTGTACTCGTCATCGCCCGCGGTGATGACCAGTTGTCCGTCCATGACGATGAAGGTCTCGGACTCCCCGTGATGGGTGTGGGGCGTCGGCCCGGCGTCGGCGGGGATCACGGCCAGGTCTCGGAGGGTGTGGACAGACATAAGCCGGACGGCGTGCGTCGGATTCAACGGGCTTTCGTGAGGGAGTGGTACCGGTGCGAAGCCGCACGGGAGCTGATACGGGTGGGCAGGGCGGGTGCCCTGTCGGCTCGTCGGGCTCGGTGTGCGGGCGTGACGCCGGTGGGTGACTGACGGCGCCGGCCTCCGGCACGCGAACCAGCAATTGATCAATGCCGGTCGAGGAAGGTGACTTCCGCCAGACGGCTGCGCAGCCAGTCCTCGACGAGGACCGGCTGGGGGAGGGTGCCCGGGTTGTGGGGCTGGTTGAGGTCGGCGACGATCTCCGTCAGGACGGCCAGCCTCTCGGCGGGGTCCGTCACCGGGCGGGCCTGTGCGCGCAGGTCGGCGCGTACCCCGTGCTTGAGGTGGAAGGTGAACTCCGGGTTGGCCACGAGATTCACGTACCAACTCGGCGGCGGCATGGTCCCGCTGCACAGGTAGGTCCTGCCGAGGGCACGGTAGAAGAAGATCTCGATACGGCGCGGAAGGCCCGTGCGGCGTCCCGTGGTGGTGATGTCGATGATCCGCTGCCGGGTGGTCGCCGCCGGCGTGATCTCGATGGCTCGTCGGATGTCCCCGTCCATGAGGGCGCCTTTCGTCCGTGCCGGCCGACGGCGTGGCTCACGCCGGTACCGGGCCTTGCATCGCAATGGGTGAGCTGAGTGACTCGTCTCGAAGGCTAGAGGGTCACAGGTGGCGAGTCAAGTGACTCGCCTTCTGGTGGAGGTGGGCAACTGTGCCGCGCCGGTGTGCGTCCTGCGCGCCCCGCCTGTGTCTTTGACCTGCGCAGTGCTCTCCTCGGCTCATTGTCGAGGACCTGGCCGCGGACGTTCATCGGCTGCTGATTCGCGGCCCCCAGTCTTGAGTCATTGCCCGGAGCGCACCTCGCACCGGCACTCACACCATGACCTGAAAGGGTGCGTCAGCCATGACTCAGACCATTCCCGGATTCGACTACCAGCGGGTGGCGGTCGCCGACGGTGTCGAGCTGAACGTCGCCGTGGGCGGCTCCGGCAGCCCCATCGTGCTGCTGCACGGCTTCCCCGAGACCCACCTGATGTGGCGGCACGTGGCCGAGGACCTGGCCGCCGACCACACCGTGATCTGTCCGGACCTGCGCGGATACGGCGACAGCGACAAGCCGGCGGAGACCGGCCCGGACGTCTACTCCAAGCGGACCATGGCGGCGGACACCGTCGCCGTCGCCCGTGCGCTGGGACACGAGCGGTTCGCGCTCGCCGGGCACGACCGCGGCGCTCTGGTGGCCTTTCGTGCCGGCATGGAGCACCCCGACGCCGTCACCCATCTGGCCTGCCTGGACGTCCTGCCGACGCTGGACATGTGGGAGGCCCTGAGCGGGGTGCGGGCGGCGGTGGGCTTCCACCTCTACCTGATGGCGCAGCCGCCCGGCCTGGCCGAGCAGATGATCCAGAACAGCTCGGACACGTTCTTCTCCTACTTCCTGGACATCTGGACCAAGGACCCCGAGGCCATCCCCTCGGCCGTCCGGCAGGTCTACCTCGACGCGTGCCGCAACGCCGTGCCGTCCATCGTCGCCGACTACCGCGCCTCCGCGGGCATCGACATCGAGCACGACCGGGACGACCGCGCCGCGGGCCGCAAGATCACGATGCCGCTCTCCGTCCTCCAGCAGGACTGGGGCGCCGCCCTCGGCTACGAGGCGGCAGCCCTGTGGGGTGCCTGGGCCGAGGACCTCGACCACTCCACGGTCTCCTGCGGCCACTTCATGGCCGAGGAAGCTCCTGAGACGATCGCCAAGGCCCTGCGTGACCTGATCGCCCGCTGATCACCACGCCGACAGCAGGGGGTCACCCGCCCGACCCGGGCGGCCCCCGCCGGGGGCACCCTTGACGCCCGGCCCGCCGTAGCCCGCCGAGACCCGGCTCGGTTTCCGGCGGGCCGGGCCCACCTGCCAGGTCGGTCGGCCCCGACGAGACCGTTGCACCTACGGCTTGATGAGGCATGGCGTCGTGGCGTGCGCGACGAGCCTGCCTTCAGCGTCGAAGACCTCTCCACGGGCGGTGGCCGCACGCTGCCAGCGCCGCAGCCCGATGCTGCAGCATCGGGTGGAGATGGCCGGCGTATTGTTCGCCGGCCGTGGCGGGGCCCGGCTCCTGCGCATCGTGAAGGCGCCGCTGTCGCGGACCGGTGTGCGGTTCCAGCTCATGCGCACGCGGTTGCCGTCGGCCGTAACCCGAACCCGCCTCACCACCGTGGGCAGAACTGTCCGAAGCCCCTGCTTCTCGTGCGCGCCGCACGCCAAGCGGTTGTTCGCGGCGGTGCACGCTGTCTCCGGCACCGGCCGTTCGCTCAGTGCGATCGCCCGCGAGCTGGGCCTGAACCGACGCACCGTGGCCAAGTACGCACACGCTGACTCCTGGCAGGAGTGCGTACGGAGCACTCCGCCCCGCCGGTTCACGAGCCTCGACCCGTATCTGGAGTACTTGCGTCGGCGCTGGGAGGAAGGCGAGCACACGGCGACGCTGCTGCACCAGGCGATCCGTCCCTCACACGCGCAACGCTGCGCAGGCGTCATGACCGGAGAACGGAACCATGCCTTCTGGCCTGTCCCAGTGCAGCCCCGTACAACCACCCGTCAGGTGCATCTGTTTGGAATTCGTATGGCGAATATTCTCCAACTGTCTTGTGATGTACGGCTGTTGAGGCTGCGGCTTTCCGCTGGAACGGAGGAGCGATGAACTCACTGGTGTTCGACAGCGATGACTTGAGTCTGACGGAGGACTTCCTGAGCCGGGCCTACGCTCGCCTGCGCATAGCTCACCGCGGCGCCAACGGCATCAGGACCCGTATGCGCCGCGACGCCATGCCGTCGGTCACCGTGGACGAACTCGACTTCAACTACGAGATGAGCTACGCGGTCGAGCCGCTCGGCAAAATCACCTTGTGCACGGTGTACGAAGGCACGATCGCGGACAACACCTTCCATGGTGTCAAGGACACCTACGGCCCGGGTGACATCGCGCTGCTCGCGCCGCCGGAACAGCCGTACTCGGGCCGCGTATGCAACACCCGCTACAACGCCATGATGATGGACACCCACCTGCTGAACCAGGTCGCCGACGTCGAACCGTCAGGCGCCCCGGTGCGGCTCACCGGCCATCGGCCCCATTCCCAGTCCGCCGCCCGCCAGTTGAAGCGCCTCATCGCCCATCTGCGCGACCAGGTGCTCTGCGACCCGGTCCTGCGCGAGGAGCCGCTGATCGTTGCGGCTGGCGCGCAGATGCTGGCCGCGAGTGTTCTGGCGGCGTTCCCGCACTCGGCCCGTACAGACGCGACCGCACAGGACCGCAACGACGCACATACCCTCACCCTGCGCCGAGCCCTCGCTTATATCGACGACCACGCCGAAGAACCCATCACCGTCGCCGACATCGCCGCCGCGGCCCATGTGACCGTTCGTGCTCTGCAGTACGCCTTCCGCCGTCACCTCGACAGCACGCCCACCGCCCACCTGCGCTGGGTTCGGCTGGCTCACGCTCACCGGGAACTGCGTGCGGCCGACCCCGGCACCGGCGTCACGGTGACCGGCATCGCCGCCCGCTGGGGGTTCCACCAGCCCAGCCGATTCGCCGCCGCCTACCGCGCCGCATACGGGGCCCTGCCCTCTCACACCCTGCACACACAACAGGTGACGTGTTGAGTCGGCAGATCAACTGAGCTGAGCAGACACGTGGTTCTTCCGACAACGAGCACCCGTGCGTACATGTTCGAGCTTCCTGGCCATGAGTGAGAACCGGTCGCGACGCGCCGTACCGCCTCACCGAGGAGGTCGCGCCAGCGACACCACGAGCCCAGAGGAATGTCGTCATGCCGTGGACGGGGGAAACCTGAACTCGACCGGCAGCAGGGTCCGGGCCGCCAGCCGAGACGGGGAACCTCAACCGGCAACTGGATCCCAGTCGCCAGCCGAAGGGTCGCCGTTGATGCCGTCGGCATGAGATCCATACTTCCTCGGGAACGGACCGCCGCGCTGCACAGTAAGCGAAGCATTGGTCGGGCCATGTCCCGTGGACGAAACGCTGGCCGCCCTGCCGGGGACGCTCAGCGCTGAGCATCGTTATGCGCCGCGCGAATGCACCTGGCGTACGCGGAACAGGAGGTTCGTCGAGCCGGACTTGCCAACGCGCCCTAGACGCCGGGGCCGGGACCGGGACGACGGAACTGGCCGGGTGAGTGACGAAGAGCAGGATATTCAGCCGACGGCCGCGAGGAATCCGCAGAACAGGTCGGTGACCACGGCGCTGACGCCCGATGGAGCGCTTTGAGGCTGAGCCGTTTTCGGAGCCAGGCAACGACGTGGTTGTCCCCCTCCACCACGTCACCCCCTTGTTGTTGGAGCCGTCCTCGCTCATGTAACTCGTCAAGTTGTGATGCCAGTTGGTTGACGAGTTCGTCCAGTGCCGGTTCGGGCATGCCGGTCAGCTCCGGGTTACGCAGACACCCGGTGCAGATTCACCGTCCGGCGCAGCGCAGACAACGGGGTGCCCCTTTCGTCGGGTTCCACCAGTGCCAGCAGCGCGGGCCGCAGACCCGGATCAAGATCTGCGGATCTCTTGCGTCCTCCACCGTGCCTGCGTACTCGGCCCAGAGGTTTCTCGCCGGCCTCCGACTCGTCCACGCTTTTACGGACCGTCGTCTCGCTGACCTGGGCAGCCCGCGCGACCGCCCGGATACCGCCGTGGCCCAGGATTCCGGGCCTCGGCCCCCTTCATCAGCCGCCGCTGCCGTTCATCGAGGTGTGGGAACAACACCTCGAACGTCACAGCGAGTTGACCGCGGACCTCGTCGGGCTTACACCACAGCAACGAGTCGCATCACGGGAAGCAACACCTTGATTCTTTGCGAGCACTTAGGGCGCGAGTCCGACGACGGCCTCCAGGTCTTCGAGGCTGGCCAAGTGCGCGGTGAGTTCGCTGCGTTCGGCTTTGGTGAGGGGGATGGCGCGGGCACGGGTGAGGGCATCGACCGCGGCGGTGGTGTCGTCGGCGCGGACGGCGAGTTCGGCGCGGTAGGCCAACGCCTCGACCAGTTCGGCGGCCGGTGCGCCATCGTGCTCCCGGGCCAGCGTGGCGTCCAGGATCTTCGCCGCCTGCTGATTGTCGCCCTTGGAGTCGCCGAGCACGACGGCGTTCTCCAGCGCCTTGGCCAGCTTGCCGACCGCGGGCGCACCGGTGCCGCCGGTACCCGGGGCCGGGAAGATCCGGATCCAGTTCCCGCCGGGGTCGATGACCGTGAACCCGGACTGGTGGTCGGCGTTCTTGCGTTTCCGCGGGCGGGTGATCCGAGGGATCCCGGAAACCAGGAGCTTGCCGTGGACCGCGCGCATGCCCGCGGCGAATGCCTCGAAGAGCTGCTGGGTGTCGGGCACGATGACCACACAACTGCCGTAGGAGTCCTCGGGCCTGAAGCCTGGCATGCCGAAGAACTGCAGCTGGAGGTCTTCTCGCTGCAGGCCCACGCACGGGTTCGGGCGGACCTGGTAGTAGGTCCGGGTGAAGCCGAGCATGGTGTAGAACTCGACGATCTCGTCGATGGATGCGCACGGAAGCAGCGGGACGGTTATCTCGTGGGCCATGGCATTGCTCCGTCTCGAAGGGAGGGTTTCGCCGATGTTCTCGGCTGCTACTCGGTCGGCTGTGCGGGGTGGCGGGTGGGGGAACCGGGCTCACCGGCCATGCTGAAATCGCCCACTTCCAGGCGGTGGATCAGCCGCCGGGTCCACTGGGCGCCGGTATCGGCGGTCGCCAGCCACAGCGAGATGACCTCGCCCACCGGGCCCCAGGCGTCCAGCTCCGTGTCCGCGGGCAGGTGTGCGGTGATGCTGGTGTGCCAGTCGCGCATCGCGTCGGCTCGGGTGCGCAGGACCTGCAGGGCCTGTGCCCGGGGCAGGTCCTCGATCAGGCCCACCGCAGCACACAGGACGTCCAGCCTCGGCTCGCGGTCGGCCAAGGCCCGGCGCAGGAGGCTGAGGTACTCCTGCTCACCCTTTTCCGTCAGCTCGTATTCGATTCTCGGCGGGCCCCCGGCGACCGAGGGATCCGCATCGAACGTCGCCTCCAGCAGGCCCTGTCCGGCCATGCTCTTGAGCGCGTGATACACCGAACCCGATGTGGCGGTGGACCACTCATGTGCGCCCCAGAACTCCAGATCCGCGCGGATCTGATAGCCGTGTGCGCGACCGCGCCTGCGCACCGCTCCCAGGACCAGAAGTCTTAGCGGCTTCATCCAATCCCCTCCGCCTGGGTAGCCAAATTTGTCTACTGCGTGAAACGTACTCCACCTCGGGCGTATTAGCCAAATTTGGCTAGCCCGAGCCGTGCGCCGCTGCCGGCGCTGCATGAGCAGGTGAGCGCCCCCGTCCCTCGCTCGGTGCGAGGGAGGGACGAAACTGGTGAAGGCTCGGTTCCGCTGGCTTCGCAGGCCTGAACCGGTGTCAGTTCCTGCCCGCCTGCACCCATAAGGTCGACGTTGTCGACGGACGAGGATCTTGTACGGCCCCGGGTGCTGACACCAATGACACCGCCGTGTGAGTGTTTGAGCGCTGCCCCGATCGCCGGACACGTCATCCCGGTCGACGGGCGGACCGCAGTGTGCCCGACACCGCGGCAGCCGGCCGCCTTTGTCCGTGAGCCGGGCGGCGCAAGTGCCGCCTTGCACCTCGTATGCCGACAACCGGCCGCAGGTAAGGCACCTTTCCACCAGTCGAAGTCGCCACCTTCCGTCGACTCACACAACTGAGGAACCCTTCCATGCAGAAAACCGCAAGCAAGCTCCGCCTCGCCGCAGCCGCGTTCAGTGCCGTCCTCCTCGCGAGCACTGCGCTCTCCGGAAATGCCCACGCCGCACCCGAGGGGAAAGCCGCCGCAGAGATGGGGGTCAAAGCCTGCGGCTACTACGAGACGCAGACAGACTCGTACTACGGACACTGCGGCAGCACCTGGGTCAAGATCCAGGTCGACATCGACTGGTGGCCGACCGACATCAAGAGGTGCGTCCCGCCGGGCGAGACCCATCTCGGCACGACCGACGAGATCGACAACGCCTGGGCCATCGAGGGCACCTGCGGCTAGGCCATTTTGTTTGGATCAGCCGGTCGTTGGTCCGGGTGTGCCGTTGACTGATGCGCGGTGGGCGCGGATCGAGCCGTTGCTCCCGGAACCGGATGCCGAAACGGGGCGGCCGTCGGCGGGATCACCGTGAGGTGATCGACGCGATCGCCTTCACGTTCCAGACCGGCACTCAGTGGGTTCATCTTCCGGAGCGGTACGGGAACTGGCGGGGCGTCTGCAACCGGCTGCGGATGTG
This sequence comes from Streptomyces sp. NPDC127119, assembly GCF_042677425.1. Classification (NCBI taxonomy): domain Bacteria; kingdom Bacillati; phylum Actinomycetota; class Actinomycetes; order Kitasatosporales; family Streptomycetaceae; genus Streptomyces; species Streptomyces sp. NPDC127119. The sequence continues at coordinate 37,750 of NZ_JBHXTO010000026.1, forward strand.
GGCGAAGACGTCAGCTGGGCCGTGTCCGTGGACTCCACCATCGTGTGCGCTCACCAGCACGCGGCCCGGTCCTGCAAAAAAGTGGCGCCGGCCGACCACGCCATCGGCCGGTCCCACGGCGGACCGGCCGCAAGGGTCCGCCTGGCCTCCGGCGGCCTGTGCCGACCGCTCGCCTTCGTCCTCACCGCCGGACAGTCCGGTGACGCACCAGCGTTCACCGCAGTTATGGCCCGCCTGCGAGGACGGCCCAGCACTCGATCGGTCACGGTCCTGGCCGACAAGGCTTACTCCTCCCGCGGATCCGTGGCTATCTGTGCAGGAGCGGTATCCGGACGGTGATTCCGATCCCGGCGGACCAGCTCCGCACCGCACGCGCCGAGGCAGCGACGGCGGCAGATCACCCGCCTTCGGCCGCGAGTCATACAAGCAGCGCAACACCGTCGAGCGGTGCGTCAACCGGCGCAAGCCGTGGCGCGGTATCGCGACCCGTTACGAGAAGACAGCCGCCATCTACCTGGCCGGACTCCTCGTCGCAGGCATCTTCCTCTGGTCCGCACCATGATCCAAACGAGAGCCCCTGGCTCTCCGTCATGAAGCCACCACGAACAGCGTCCGGAACGTGCGAAAATCCACCGGTAGATCATCACCGTGGAGGGGCGTGCCGCCCGCCGCGCCGGGGGAGGGGAGCCTTGCATGGCCCTGCTGTCGTCGAGTCCGAAGTGGCCTACTCTGCCTGACTACTTCCATGACTGGGCGCTGGTGGATGTGGAGACCTCTGGGCTGAGACCCGGCCGGGATCGCGTCCTGTCGCTCGCGATCCTCACGCTGGACGCACACGGCAACCGGACGGGGGAGTTCTCCACGCTCCTCAACCCGGGCTGCGACCCCGGACCGGTGCACATTCACGGACTGACCTCCGACCGTCTCGTCGGCGCGCCCACGTTCGAGGAGATCGCGCCGCAGGTGGGGGCGTTGCTCAGCAGCCGTGTCCTGGTCGCCCACAACGCCCAGTTCGACTACGACTTCCTGGCCCACGAGTTCGCCCACGTCCGTTCCTGGGTCCCGGTCGGCAGGCGGCTGTGCACGCTGGCCCTCAACCGGCTGATCGGCCCCGCAGCTCCCGATCTCAAGCTGGGCACCCTGGCCGCGCACTACGGCGTGCGCCAGGAGAAGGCCCACGATGCGCAGGACGACGTACGCGTGCTCTCCGGCATCCTGCGCGGCTCGCTGGGCGCCGCCGAGCAACTGGGCCTGGCGCTGCCGCTCCTGGAGTGCCCGCCCCGCCAGGACTACAAGCCGTACGTTCCCAAGACGCCGTGCGCGTACCGCAATCCGGGCCGACTGACGCCGGACGGGACCCTGGCGCAGGGCATGAAGGTCGCCATCACCGGGGAAACCAAGGTCGCACGCGAGGAACTGGTCGCCCGTTCGGTGGCGGCCGGACTGAACATGATGACCTCGGTCAGCGCTCAGACCAGTGTCGTCGTCACGAACGACCCGCGCTCCGCATCCACGAAGCTGCGCCGCGCCGCCGACGCGGGCGTGCCGCTCGTCGACGAGCCGACGTATCTGCGCCTGCTGGAGAGCGTGCGACCCGGTCGGGCCAAGGACACCGCCAGACAGCGTCGCGCGCCGCAGACGCCCGCGAGCACGACCGCGGCGACCACTGCACCCTCTGTGGCGGCGGCGAGCATCCCGCCCCAGCGCTCCGCCACACCGGCCGCGTCCACCGTCACGGTGGACCGGTCACTCGCCGGACGCCGGGTCCTGGTCCTGGGCGGCACCCACGACGAGGCCGCCGAGGCACGCGCGCGTGCTGTCGCCCTCGGTGCCTCCGCGGCGGTCAACCTCTCGGCCCGCGTGTCCGACGTCGTCGTGCTGCCCGGCGGCGAAACGGACCGGCGCATGAGCCGTATCACCGCCCTCGGCCTGAACGTGCACCACGCCGACTGGCTCCTCGCTCCCACGCCGGCATCCAACGCGGCCGGGAACCAGCCGGACACGGCAGAGGTGCTGGTCCGAGGTGCTGTCATCGACCTGTCCGACACCGGCATGCCGTGGACCGTGGCGGCCACGTGGCGCCAGCGGACCGCCTGTGACGTGGACGTCGTCGCCTTCGCCGTCGACGAGCGGGAACAAGTCCCAGGAGACGAGGACTTCGTCTTCTACAGCGCGCCCGAGCACCCCGACGGCACCATACGGCTGGCCACGGACGGCCCGACGGAACAGGCCGTCACCGCCGACCTGGAACGCCTGCCCCTGGAGATTCACCGGGTCGTCATCGCCGCCGCCATCGACGGAGTCGCGACCTTCTCCGACGTCGGAGCAATCGAGATCACCGCCACCTGCGGGATCGGCGCGGCCCCGACCGCCCGCGCCACCCTCGACGCCGCCACCACCGAACGCACCATGATCCTCGCCGAGTTGTACCGCCGGGGAGAGGGCTGGCGGCTGCGCGCCGTCGGCCAGGGCTACGACCATGGCCTGGCCGACCTCGCTCGCAGTTACGGCGTCGACATCGCCGAATGACCAACAAGCCCCCCATCGGCTGGCTGTTGCTCCGACGCTCGTTTGACTCTCCGGGCACCCGACGTGCCATCCAAGTAGTACCGCCAACTTCCACGGCTGTGGTTCCTTGCGACTGGCGGCCGCGATCAAGCAGTGAGGAACCGAGCCGGCTCGGGATACTGGGCCGGTGAGCAACACCAGGGCTGAATACGAAGCGGACAGTGAACAGTTGCCGCGCAAGGTCTACCTCGGCCTGCGGGAGGGCAATCTCGACCCGCAGGACGTCGTCGCTCTCGCCTGCGAACTGCTCGACTGGTTCCACTGCACCGACGCGGTTCTGGAGGTCGTCGAGCGCAACCCGGGCGAGGTGTCGCCGGCGGAGATGACCGCCCTGGCCCGGCGCCTCCTGGACGACATGGGCTTCGATCCCGGGTTCGACCTCGCCCCCGAGCGTCTGGAGACGTTGCGCGCCGCGCTACGGGTCGTGGCCCGCGACCTGCCCGCACGTGGGATCGAGGGCGAACCGGAGATCGAGATCCTTGAGGACTGGTTCCCGGTGGGAGCCGGTGTCCGCCTCGCCGGCGGCGGACGGTTCAACTGGGGCGGCCCCATCCTGCCGGACATGTGCGACGACCCGACCACGGCACTGACCAGCCTGGCGGTCCTGATCCAGGAGAGCCTGCTCGAATGGACCTGGCAGGTCTGGCCGGTGTGTCCCCGGCACAACCTCGGCGCCCACGGCTCGGAGCGGGAACGCGAAGCTGTGTGGTGGTGCGCGGGCGACGGCGGACACGTACTGGCGCCGGTCGGCGAACTCGCGCACGCCGGCCGCCGTCGCCCCAAATAGGGCCAGCGTTCGGAGCGGTCCCTTCGGAGGGTTCGCTCTCAACTCCACTGAACTGAAGTGTTGTCAGCAGCAGGAGCGACTTCCACAGGACAGCGAGGCCCTCATCACCTGGGCGGTCATCAGCTTGATGACCTGCCGCCTCACCCGGCCGACGCGCCAGGTCCTACAGATCGTCACGCGGCCGGATACGAGGTTCGGTCAGGGGTCCTGACCAACTTCCAGGTCTTGAACCTCGGTCTCGCGTACACCGCCTGGCGGGCGTCCCGTGGGAGGCCGACCCCCGTGACGGTCGAACGAAACGGAGTCACGATCGTTCTTGACGACGCCGAACCGGAAACGGTTGCCCGGCTCGTCCGAGAGCTGGACAGGTGAGCCGTGCTCCCCGCCCCGTCCGCCTCGCGTGCGGTACTCATCGGGACCAGCCGTTACACGCATTCATCCCTGGAGGATCTGCCCGCCGTCGCCGCGAACCTTGAAGCGCTCGCGGAGTTGTTGTGCTCGCCGGACGTGTGGGGACTCCCCGCCCAGCACTGTGTTCTGGTGGCGAACCCCGCCACTGTCGCGGAGATGATCAGTCCGGTCGCGCAGGCCGCCGAGGAGGCGACGGACACGCTCCTGGTGTACTACGCGGGACATGGACTGGTGGCGCGGCTGGCTGCCGAACTGCACCTTGCTCTGACTGGTACGGAGAAAGCGAACGCTTCCTTCACCGCAGTCCCCTACGGTCTGGTCCGAGAGCAACTGGCCCGTACTCGCGCCGAGCGTCAGGTCGTCGTCCTCGACTGCTGCTACAGCGGGCGGGCCCTGGGGCGCATGGCGGGCGACGCCCCAGCAGACATCGTTGCCGACGAGGCCGTCATCGAAGGCACCCACCTGATCGCTGCCGCCGCGGAGACCAAAACCGCCGTGTCGGTTCCCGGAGAGCAACACACCGCCTTCACCGCCGAGATGGTGTCACTCCTGCGACGCGGGATACCCGGCACCGGGCCCTACCTCGAACTGGACACCCTCCACCGCGAGATCGCGGCCTCCCTCCGGGCCAAGCAACGTCCGCTCCCACAGAGCAGGGTCCGTAACACAGCCAGCCGCCTCGCCTTCCGTAACCGCGCTTTCAACGACCTCCATCAGCGCTGGCGGGACCTGGTCACCGAGGCCGAGCGCACCGCCCGTACCTGCGAGAGGCCCGAAGACCACTTCGGTGTGATCATTGTCGGCCTGGCCAAGCACGACCCCGCCGGGGCCGAACGGCTTGCCCGCGGCATAAAAAAGCGGAAGCACCGGGAATTCAGGCTGCAACAGTTGGCCGAGGCAGTAGCCCGGACCTACCTGGCCGAGGGAGAGCGCATCGCCCGCACCATCACCGACCTGACGGGCCGAGCCCAGGCTCTGGCGCAGATCGTGCGCGTGTCCGCGGGGAGAGCCCCCGCCGCGGCTGAGCGGGTCGCCCGCACCATCACCTTCCCCCAGCAGTGGGCAAGGGCGCTGCACAGCGTCGCCGCGACGTTCATCGAGACCTCCCCCCCGTCACGGCGTTGACTTGCTGGCCGAAGTCGAACGCCACGCCCGCACGCTCAACAATCCGCAAGAACGGGCCACCCTGCTGGCAGGCATCTCCGCAGACCTGGTCAAGCATGATCCAGGCAGGGCCATGGACCTCATGACCGAGGCCGAACGCATCCTCGCCGACGTCATCACCGACCCCTTCAGCAGGTGGCTGAAGTTGGGGGAAGCCCTCACCGCGATGGCCGTACATGCCCCCGACGCTGTCAAAGACTTCGTTGATGCGATGACTGGAGATGCTGACCCGGACCAGCGAACTTCCACGCTGACGTTCATCGCCGGGGACCTGGCCGAGAGTGCCCCTGGTGTGGCCGAGCACATCGCCTACGCCATCAACGCCCCGGACGGGGTTGCCTCCTTGAGCATGCAGGACATCAGCAAGGCGCTGGCCGCGAGCGATCCGGACGCCGCCGAACGGATCGCACGTGCGATCCCCGACCCCAAGCTGTGGGGCCCAGCGCTGTGCACCATCGCCCAAGCCCTCATGAAGAAAGCGCCCGGCCGAAGTCGCGATCTGCTTGCCGAGGCCGAACAGCTCATTCGAACCCAGCAACAGCCGACTGAACAGGTCACGAATCTGTCAGCCGTCGCCGAAGTGCTGGCCCGCTTCGATCCGGAACAGGCCAGGGGCCTGCTGGTCGAGGCCGAACATGTCGTTCGCGGCGGACTCGGCCGCGACACACTCGACGCCTGGGTCGAGAACGATGCGTTCAGGCGGGATGGGCCAACACTCGCCAAGGTTTGGACAGCGTCCGCACTCCTCGCGCTCGCTGCCGGATGGGCGGAGGTCGCTCCGGACCGTGCCGTGGAACTCCTCACCGAGGTCGACGGCTCGGGCGCCGACCTCACCATGAGCACCCCGAAGATCGAAGACACCGTCAGGACCCTGGCCAGGAGGGATTCAGCGGCCGCGGTGCACTGTGTCAGCCTCCTCTCCGACCCCTATGACCGGAAAAGGGCAATGGAGGACATCATCGGGGTCGTGGCCGGACATGATCCCCCTGAAGCCGAACGCATCGCCCGTGGCATCCCCGATCCCGCGGTGCGATGTCTGGCCCTGAAGATCGTCGTGGAGGCCCTGGCTCAGCGGGATCTCTCGGAGGCCGAACGGGTTGCCCGCAGTATCTCCGAACCCGCGGAGAGGATCCATATGTTGGGACTGCTCGCCACCATGGTGCCCTGACAGGTCGTTTGATACGCAGACAGCGCTGTGAAGAGCTGTCCGGTCTGCCGGGCGGCACCGCCCGACCGCTCAGTTGTCGCCGATCGTCAGGTGCAGGTAGTCGTAGATGGCCTCGCCGCGGTTCTCGGCGCGGAGTTTGCGCAGGATTCGCTTGACGTGCGACTTCACGGTGCCGTTGCTGATGACCAGTTGTTCGGCGATGCGGTCGTTGGTGGCTCCGGTGGCCATCAGTGACAGCACCTCCAGCTCGCGCGGCGTCAGCAGGGACTCCAGCGCCGCCGACGAGGAGTGGACGGGCGGGCGGTCGGCCCTGGAACCGGATGCCGCGACAGACGGCCGCGGTACGAGTTCGATCTCCGCGGCGGCGAGATCGCCCAGTACGTTCCCCAGTGTCTCCATGGCTGCCTGGACCTTCTCGCGCTGCTCACCGAGCCTGGCCAGCAGCACCGTGCGCTCGAAGAGCCGGCCGAAAGCGCGGGTGAACGCCCACAGGATGTCGAGGTCGAGGGACGTCACCGGCGCGGACGTGTGATCCGCGTGGAGGAACCCGATGACCCGGCCGGCGGGCATGAGCGGCGCCGCTACGTAGGAACGCAGTCCGGATGCTTCGAGGAGCGGCCGGTGGACCCGGGGGTCGTGCTCCCCGTCGGCGACCAGCGCCGGCCGGTGGCAGCGCACCATCTCGCTTTCCAGCGTCAGGTGGTCCAGCCGGATCTCGGGAATGCCGCGGATCCACTCGCGGAAGGCGCGTTCGGGCTCCCGGTCGGTCACCGCGCGGCTCTTCCAGGGACGCCAGACGGAACCCTCCACCCGGGACAGCATCACCCGGTCGAATCCGCAGCTGTCCAGGACCGTTTCACAGACCCGGTCCAGCAGTTCGTCCGGGTGGCGCAGTCTGCGCAGCGGGGACAGCCCCGCTTCCATGGCGTCCAGCCGGCGCAGCCGCTCATGGGACAGGTGGTCGTGGATCTCGTGGCGCACATCGAGAGCGTCCGCCAGGCTGATGCCGAGGCCGACCGCTTCGAGGCCGTCGGGGCGGGTGCCCTTCGAGGCCAGACGTTCCCGCAGCGCCGAGGTCAGGACCGCCAGGCGGCCGTCCAGGGCGGTCAGGTCGTGCACGGTGTCGGGAGCCGCGTCGTGCTCCGCGTCGTGCTCCGGGCCGGCGAACCGCGCGGCTGCTTCCAGTACTTTCCTGCCGCGGTCCATGAGGTCGGTGTGCCGCTCGGGCCGCGCCGGTGGGCCGGCGCCCGGACGCCCCTCGCGGAACTGCGCCCTCACGGTCTTCGCCCCTCGCGGGTGCTACGTGTCATGACAGCCCTCTCCCTCCACTGCGCCCCGTTTGGCCTCGCGCGGACTCACCTGGCGGGTGCCGGTACCGTCAGGTTCGCGAGACGTACCTGGCCGCGGGCTGTCAGGCGCCCGTCGTCGTCGACCACCTCGACCGACCAGAGCTGCTGCGTACGCCCCCGGTGGACGGGAACGGCCGAAGCGGTCAGCCGGCCGGAGCTGGCGGGCCGCAGGAAGTCGGTCTGGTTGGCGGTGCCGACGACTCTTCCCCGGTCACCCCACCACAGGGTCGCGCCGATGCTCGCGGCGGTCTCCACCAGGGCGCAGTACACGCCGCCGTGCACGATCCCGTGGCCCTGGAGGTGCTCGGGACCGATCTCGCAGGAGACCACCGCCCGGTCGCCGTCCCGCTCCAGGTACGTCATTCCGAGAGCCTGTCCCAGACCTGCGCCAGTCGGTTCGCCGTCCACGGACCGTCCCCTCGCCGTAGTGACAGCCCTGCGGGTCCAGGGCCGCGGTGCGTGTGAGTGTATCTTGCTTTAGGTCTGTTCTCGATATAGTTCTTTAGGTCTGACCTTTGATGTGATCGAGGGAGGTCGCGGTGCAAGCAGTTGTCCTGCGTACGTTCGGCGCGGCCCGGAACCTGCGCATCGAGGAGTACCCGAATCCCCGGCCCGAGCCGGGGTGGGCCGTGGTCCGTCTGCGGGCCAGCGCGCTGAACTGGCATGACGTACTGGTCCGGCAAGGCGTGTACCGGTCGCCCCTGCCGCACGTCCTCGGCGCGGACGGCGCGGGGACCCGGACCGACACGGGCGAGGACGTGCTGATCGTGCCGTCCCTGTGGTGGGGTGACGACGAGAGCGCGCCGGGACCCGACTGGCAGATCCTCGGCGACCACCGACCGGGCACGTACGCGGAACTGGTACGGGTGCCCACCGAGTGCCTGGTGCCCAGACCCGCCGGGCTGAGCTGGGCCGAAGCGGCCGCTCTGCCCCTGGTGGGCCTGACCTCCTACCGGGCGCTGTTCACCCGCGGCCGGCTCCGCGCGGGCGAGTCGCTCCTGGTGGTCGGAGCCGGTGGCGGCGTGGCCACGACGGCGGTCGCCCTCGCCACCGGGATCGGCGCCCGGGCCGTGGTGACCTCGTCCTCCGCCGAGAAGATCGAGCGCGCCCGGGACCGGGGCGCGGCCGGAGGCGTCCTCCATACGGAGACGGGCTGGGCCGAGTCGGCCAAGCGGCTGTCACCCGGCGGCAGAGGGTTCGACCTGGTGCTCGACCCGGTCGGGAGGTGGTCGGAGTCTCTGAGAGCACTGCGTCCGGGTGGGCGGCTGGTCGTCCTCGGCGCCTCCCACGCCGAGCAGGCGTCGCTGGACGTACGGAGCTTCTACTTCGGCCAGTTCGACCTGCTCGGGACCACGCTGGGCAGCCTGCGTGACTTCGGAGGGCTCACCTCGCTGCTCCGGAGCCATCGCATCGCACCGCCGGTGATCGACGCGTCCTTCCCGCTCGACCGGGCAGCGGCGGCGCACGAACACCTCGAAAGCGCACGGGGCTTCGGGAAGGTCGTACTCACCCAGGACTGACCGATCCCCCCGGCGAACCGGACCCGCGGTACGGACGGTGCGGACGGCATGGACCGTACGCATGACACACACGACACACATGACATGCGCGACACGCATCAGCGAAGTGGAAGGAAGGCGTCGTATGGGCGAGAAGTTGGTTCGTTACGCGGTGGACGAGGAAGGGGCCGCCTTTGTCACGCTGGATCATCCGCGGACGCGTAACGCCCTCGGTGACGAACTGCTCGACGACCTCATCGAGGCGCTGGAGCGGGCGCGCGACGATGGAGCCGCACGCGTCGTCGTGCTCACGTCGTCGCACGAGCGGATCTTCTCCTCCGGCGGGAATCTGAACGCGTTCGCGGACGACAGGACGGCCGTCGAGAAGTACGCCGGTCTCGACCGCTTCCCGCGCCTCTTCAAGCTGATCGGCGCTCTGGGCAAGCCCGTGGTGTGCGCGGCCAACGGAGACGTCCTCGCCGGGGCGTTCGGGCTCGCGCTCGCCTGCGATCTCGTCATCGCCAAGGAGTCGGTGCGCTTCGGGTGTCCCGAGATCAATGTCGGGGCGTTCCCCTTCATGATCTCCGCGCTCATCTATCGCAACGTCGACCGGATGAAGGCCAACGAACTGATGATGCTGGGCGACCTGATCACGGCCGGCGAGGCCCGTGGTCTGGGGTTCGTCAACAAGGTCGTCCCCGATGAGGACTTCGACGCGGAGGTCGCCGCGTGGGCGCACCGGATCGCCGCCAAGTCGCCGCTGCTGATGAAGCTGGGCAAGGACGCGATCAATGCGACCCGCGACCTGGCGCTCCACGAGGCACTCGACGCGCTGCAGGCCCAACTGGCCCTGGCGTTCACCACCGAGGACCTCGCGGAAGGCGTTCGCGCCTTCCGCGAGAAGCGCCACCCCGAGTGGCGCATGCGCTGATGCCCGGCGGTCGCGGGCCGGTGCGGCCGACGCCCGGGTGAGCCGATCAGCCCCGCACGCCGCTCACTTGCCGCTCACTTGTCGTCGGAGACCGTGATGTCGGTGCGCTCGTCGACCGCGAGCACGGCATCCGCGTAACCGTGCACATGGCGTGTCATACGGCGGGCCGCCGCCTTGGGGTCCTGGGCGCGGATGGCGTCGGTGATCGACTGGTGGGCCCGTACCGCCACGCGCCGCACCTCGGCGTCGACGAAGCGCTCGTTCTCCGTGGCGGCGTAGATCGCCCGGGACAGGGCGGCCATGAAGCCGGTGAGGAGTTCGTTGTGGCTCGCGGTCGCCACGGCCACGTGCCAGTCGACGTTGGCCTGGAGGAACGCGGCCAGGGTGCCGTGCTCGTCGGCGATCGCCTCGTTCGCGGCGTCGAGCGCCGCGAGGTCCTCCTCCGTGCGCTGCGTCGCGGCGAGCCGGGCGCAGTACGGCTCGATCGCCTCGCGGGTCTCCAACAGCGACGAGAGGCGGATCTGACGGCCGCGGATGAGGAGGCTCACGGAGCTGGCGATCGAGTCCTTGCCCGGCCGCTGCACGAAGGCGCCGCCCGCGCGGCCCGTCTTGATCCGGACCAGATCCTGCACCTCCAGGATGCGCAGCGCCTCCCGGACGGTGGTGCGGCTCATCTGTGTCTGCACCACGAGTTCGCGCTCCGGGGGCAGTGCGGTGCCCTCGTCGAACTCGCCGCTGAGGATGCGTTCACGCAGTTCGTTGGCGAGGACGTCCGACGCCTTCGGGACCTCCATGGGTGCGAGTCGAATCACGGACTGCCTGCCGCCGGACGGACGAGCGGCCGCTGTCTCGGACATGATTCTCCTGGCCTCTGGGTGGGGGGTGTGGGACTGTCGTGAGGATGGTCCAAGGGTCTGACCTAATCGCTCTTGAATCTATCACTCGGATTGTGTCACGGCTGTGCCGAACGCGTGCCGAGTACGGGCTCACAAGGAGCCGCCCCCGGCCCGCGTCCCGACGACGACCTTGCCGAGCGCGGCGCGGCGCTCGATCAGCCCGAGGGCCTCGCCGCCCCGCTCCAGTGGGAGGGACCGGCCGACGAGGGGCTTGATGCTGCCGTCGGCGGCCATCCGCTCCAGCGCGCCGTTCAGCGTCACCGCCAGGGCGGGATGCCGTTCGGCGTACGCGGCCAGGGCGACGCCGACCACGCTGAGGTCCCGCAGCAGCAGCCGGTTGACCTTGACGGTCGGGATGGAACCGCCGGCGAACCCGACCACCGCGAGCCGGCCGCCGACGTCCAGGGACCGCAGCGAATCGGTGAACCGGTCGCCGCCGACCGGGTCGACGACGACGTCCACTCCACGCCCGCCGGTGAGTTCGCGCGCCTGTGCGGCCCAGCCCGCGGTGGAGCGTACGACCTCGTCGGCGCCGGCCTCGCGGGCGACTTTCTCCTTCTCGTCGCCGGACACGACGGCGATCGACCGGCCGCCGAGCGCGCGCACCAGTTGGAGCGTCGCGGTGCCCACCCCGCCGGACGCCCCGTGCACGAGCACGTTCTCGCCCTCCGCCAGCCGTACGCGGTGGAGCGCGAACCAGGCGGTCGCGTAGTTGAGATAGAGGGCCGCACCCTCGGCCCAGCTCATCGAAGGAGGCAGTCTGACCGCGAACTGGGGCATGGCGAGGGCGCGTTCGGCCATCGCGCCCCAGAGGGTCAGCGCGGCGACCCGGTCACCGGGTACGAGGCCGGAGTCCTCCGGTGCCTCCAGCACCGTACCCGCGACCTCGCCGCCGGAGACGTACGGCGGACGGAGGCCGTGCTGGTAGGCGCCGCGGGTCTGCAGCAGGTCGGGGAAGGACACCCCGGCGGCGTGCACCTCGATCAGCAGCCGCCGGCCGTCCGCCCACGGGTGTGCCCCGGCGGGTTCGGGCACCTCGGCGACGGCGCCCCCGTCCGGCCCGGTCAGTTCTCGGATCACGAAGGCGCGCATCAGCGGCACCTCCGGACCCCGGTCGGAACGCGGTCGTTGCGGTCGCGGTTGCGGTCACCGTCGTGGGTCACGCGGTCCTTCTTCCGTCGTGGTCGGCCGCGGTCCCGTCGGGGGAGAGCAGCGCGGGATGGCCCTGGAGGCGCAGGACGAGCAGAGCCGTCTGCACACTCAGCTGGTCGCCGGCGTCCGCCAGTACGTCGAGACCGGTCAGGTCGTGCACCCGGGCGAGGCGCAGCCGGACGGTGTTCTCGTGCACGCCCAGTTCCACCGCGGACACGCGCACACTGCGCCCCGAATCGAACCAGGACCGCAGGGTCAGCAGCAGGGTGGTGTGGTGGGCGGTGGAGGTGAGGAGGGGGCCGAGGACGTCGTCGACATATCTGCGTACGGAGGCGGTGTCGCTGTTGGCCAGGAAGAGCCGGGCCGGGCCGAGGTCGTCCACGGCGAGGACCCGGGGCGAACGGCCCCCGGCGAACCGGCCGATGCACCGGGCGACCTCACGTGCCTCCCGGTAGGCCCGCGCCAGCCCCGACGGCTCGGCGACCGACGACACCCCGGCGGTCAGACCGTCACCCCCGGGATGCGCGGCGCAGACCTCGCGTACCGCCGACTTGACCCGGGCGGCCACCGCCGCGGCTCCGGCGTCCCGCGGTGACTCCACCAGCAGGACCAGTCCCTCCGAGCCGCGGGTCGTCAGCACATCGAGACCCAGCCGGCGCCGGATGCCGGTGGCCAGCCGCTCGTCGTCGGCGGGATCGTCGCACCGGGCGCCGGGCCCGGTGAGGTAGACCAGCACCCGGCGCGCGTCGATGTCGATGCCCAGGTACTCCCCGCTGCCCCGCAGGTCGGCCACGGTGGAGGTGCCGCGCACGAGCTGGCGGGCGAGGGAGGAGCGCGCGTTCCAGGCGACATCGGCCACGCGCTTCTGGACGGTGAACTCCGTCGCGGCGCACTCGGCGCCACGGCGTGCGACGAGCAGGTCGAAGGCCGTCAGCAGGGCGGGGTACTCCATGACGACGAGCCAGCCGAAGTGCCGGTCGCCGGCCAGCACCGGCGTGAGCACATGACGTCTGAGGAGGCCCGCCGCCGGCCGGGCGGGCACCACGGCCGGTTCGCACGGTTCACGCGGCGCGCAGGGTTCGTAGGGTTCGCTTTCGGGCCGTGCCCGGGCGCCGGCGAGTATCTGGTTCACCGGCTGGATCCGCACCTCGCCGCCGACAGGGCCGGCCGAGGTCACCAGCCGATGCCGTGCGTCGAACAGGGCGACGGCCTTGCCGGTCAGCTCCGCACAGGTCCGGACGAGTGCGGACAGTCCTCCCGGGCGGCCGACGAGACGGCTCAGCCGGCGTTCCGCCTCGCCGTCCCGCCGCAGGGCCTCGTGCCGGCGGGCCAGCTCCTCGTGCGCGGCGGCGAGCCGGCGGTTCGTCAGGACCCCGAGAACCGCCGCGCCCACCAGGTCGGCACAGTCGGACACCTGGTCCGGCAACGGCTCCTCGGCCCGGTGGTCCACGGGGTGATCGAGCAGGGCGAACCCGAGGAGTCCGGTGCCCGTGCCCGTGCTGGTGCCGGGGCCGCTCAAGGGGACCGCCAGCCGCGTGGTCCCGGGCCCGCCCCGCCGGTCCTCGCCCAGGACGCAGGGCCGGCCGCCGGCTCTCAGCAGTTCCACCAGCGGATCGTCCGGGCCCACGGATTGCCGGGGCCGCCGGGTCAGGCGTACGGGAGGTGAGGGATTCGGGCCGTCGAGCACGGCCTCGGCGTGGAACCGTCCGGTCGCCGCGTCGTGCAGGAACAGCCGGCCGCCCGTGAACCCCGCCGCGGCACAGAGCCGGCGGAGCGAGAGCCGCAGTACGGCCTCGTCATGGTTCTGCACCGCCTCTTCATGACCCTGCCCGTCGGACCCGGCCGCAACTGTCCCAGCCGTCACAGCTGTCCGCACACGTTCCACTGACGACGTCATGGGCCGCTCTTTTCCACAGGTGAGGTCGGAGTGCCGCGCAGCTGCCACAAACTCGGTGATTGGCCCAAAGTTAAAATGGTCGGATCGAAAAAACAATAGATCGGTAACCGGCCGACCATCGCCGAGACCACTGCGAGAGACCGTTACCGCCGGTCAGGGGCCTGGCCGATCGCATCGCACAGGGGTTCCGAGTCACCCCTCCACGGCACTTTTCGGCCTGCCTCTCCCTCCAAAGGGAGATGACAATCCCCCTTTGTGGAGACGCCCGCCGTGCGCAAGCCGCTCATCATCGGGTGGCGCAGGGTGTTCCGCCCTGATCCGCGTAGTCGAGTCCACGCAGTTGAGTAGGGGTACCGTCTGTGAACCACAGAATCATGCGGACGCTCGTGGCATGTTCGATGACCGGCACCGTCGCCGCGTGCGGCGCCTCCACCGGTGACACCGCCTCGTCGTCGGACGACAGTGTCATCAAGGTCGCCGTCATCCCGCCCAGCAGCGGCGCACTGGCCCAGTTCGGGTCCGACACGGCGAAGGGCTGGCGCTACGCCGTCGAGGAGGTCAACCGCAAGGGCGGCGTCGACGGCCACAAGATCGAACTCGTGGAGATGGACACCGACGCGACCCCGGCCACCACGCTGCGGGCGGCGCGCGAAGCCGTCCTCAAGAAGGGCGCCAAGTTCATCGGCGGAGTCATGACGTCCACCGAGCACGGTGCCCTCAACCGGCAGCTCGCCGGGATGAACGCCCTCTCGTTCAACAGCCTCGGCAAGGACGACGCGCTCACCGGCAAGGACTGCGTGGCGAACGCCTTCCGCGTCGTGCAGAGCAACACCATGGACGTCAACGCCCTCGCCGGCACGCTCAAGAACCTCCCGGGCGACAAGTGGGCGATCCAGGCCGTCGACTACTCCACCGGGCACACGGCGGCGAAGGTGTTCAAGGAGGCGGCGACCAAGGCCGGCAAGAAGGTCGTCCTGGAGCAGTTCGCGCCGCTGAACACCACCGAGTTCGGCTCCTACATCACCAAACTCAAGAGCAGCGGCGCGGACGCCCTGTTCGCCGTCGAGTACGGCGCCGACGGCGTCGCGTTCGTCAACCAGGCCGTCCAGTTCGACCTGCCCGCCGAGTTCAAGGCGGTACTGGGCTTCAACATGGTCTCCGAGCCGCTCTTCAAAGCCATGGGCGACAAGATCGTCGGCTTCTACAACAACGTCGGGTACGACGTGAAGGCCGACAACGCGCTGAACAAGAGCTTCGTCGACGGCTTCAAGAAGAAGTACAAGGAGACGCCCTACTACGTCGAGGCCGACGCCTACCTCGCCGCCCAGACGCTCTTCGCCGGGATCGAGAAGGCCGGCAGCGGCGACCCCGCCAAGGTGCGTACGGCCCTGGAGGACCTGAGCTTCGACAGCATCGTCGGCAAGGTCACCCTGCGCGGCGCCGACCACCAGCTGGTGCGCCCGTCGCACCTGGGCCAGGTCGAGAAGACCGGCAGCGGCCTCGCCTTCAAGACGATCGCCACGGCCCAGGGAGCCGACACCTCCCCGCAAGCGGACCCCGCCTGCAAGCTCTGACCCACCTTCACACGACGGGGTTGCACCATGGACTTCGCCCAACTGCTCAACGCGGTGGCCTTCGGGTCCCTGCTGATGATCCTCAGCTCCGGCCTCGCCATGATCTACGGCCTGCGAGGCGTGACCAACTTCGCGCACGGCGCCCTGTACATGGCGGGCGCCTACCTGGCCTACAGCGTCACCCAGCACCTCTCCTTCTGGTGGGCGCTGGTGATCGTGCCGCTCGCGCTGGCCGTCCTCGGGGCCGCGCTGGAACTGGTGTTCTTCCGCCGGCTCCAGGGACGCTCACCCATCGAGACCGGTCTGGTGACGTTCGGCCTCGCCATGGTCCTGGAACGCGTGATCGTCCTGATCTGGGGTGAGCGGACGCTCTCGGTGAACGCCCCCGCCGGGCTGGACGGCACCACCTCCCTGTTCGGCACGCACTACCCGACGTACCGGCTGCTGGTCATCGGGATCGCGCTGGTGATGGCGGTGGCCCTGGTGTGGTGGCTGCGGACGAGCCGGACGGGTCTGCACATCCGGGCCGCCAGCCACGACGTCGAGACCTCGTCCGTCATGGGCATCAACGTCGACCGGGTCAGCCTGGTCGTGGTGTGCCTCGGAGCGGCGCTCGCCGGACTGGCGGGCACGCTGGCCGCCCCGTACGTGTCGGTCGACCCGGGTATGGGCGTGGGCATCCTGATCAACGTCCTGATCGTCGTGGTCATCGGGGGAGTGGGCAGCATCGGCGGGGCGATGGTCGCGGGGATGGCCCTCGGCCTCGTCCAGACCATGGGGAGTGTCCTGCTGCCGAGCTACTCGGTGCTCGTCCCGTACGCGGCCCTCGTCGCCGTGCTGCTGTGGCGGCCCGCCGGGCTGGCCGGAAAGAGGCTGTCATGACCGACCGGAGAGAGGCTGTCATGACCGATACGACCCTCCGGCAGCCGCCGGCCGTGTCCGAGCCGGCCGCGGGCGACGGGGGCGCGGGCAGGAGGCGGTGGATCCGCGGCGCGGTGGTCGCCGTGGCGGTGCTGCTCGTCGGTCTCGCGGTGCCGCACCTCGGCCTGGACTCCTACTACATGGGCCTCGTCCTCAGCGGGGTGATCCTCGCCCTGCTGTCCCTGTCGATCGGCTTCCTGGCCAGGCGTCTCGGCCTGATCAGCCTGGGGCACACCGCCTTCTTCGGCGGCTCCGCGTACGCCCTGGGCATCGCGGTCACCCACTGGGGGTGGAGCCCGATGCCCGCCGCGCTCTTCGCCTTCGCGGCCGGCACCCTGCTGGCCCTGCTGATGGGCGTCCTGGTCGTACGGTCGTCGGGCATGGGCTTCCTGATGCTGACCCTGGCACTGGGACAGGCCCTCTACCAGTTCTCGACACAGTCGGTGGCCCGGCCCTACACCGGCGCGTACGACGGCCTGCAGCTCCAGTTCGGCGCCGATGACACCTTCCTCGGCATGACGGCACCGCAGCTCATGGACGCGGGACTGTTCTGGCCCGTCGCCTGGGTCGCGCTGGTCGTCTCGGCGGTCGCGCTGTGGGCCGCCGGACGGTCCCGGTTCGGGACGGTGCTGGAAGGCATCCGCGAGAACGAGGAGCGGATGCGGTTCTCGGGCTACGACACCTTCGTCCCGCGCCTTGCGGCCTTCGTCCTCTCCGGGGCCGTGGCATCCCTGGGCGGAGTGCTCTTCGCCCTCAACGCCGCCTATGTCTCTCCCGAGGTGCTGAGCTTCGTCAAGGCGGGTGACTCGCTGATCGCCACCATCGTGGGCGGCATGGGCACCTTGCTGGGGCCGGTCGTCGGAGCGCTGCTCTACACCTACGCCCAGGCCCGGTTCAACGTCTCGGGGAACCTGCCCCTCTACACCGGCGGCGCACTCGTCCTGGTGCTGCTGTTCCTCCCCGGCGGGGTCCTGGGAGGCCTGGAAGCGCTGCGCAGGCGCCTGCCGTTCCTGCCGGCCAGGAAGAAGGACCGCACATGACACTGTTCGAAGGATCGGCGGTGACCGTCCGGTACGGGGCGGTCAAGGCGCTGGAGAACATCGACATCCGGCTCGATCCCGGTGTCGTCCACGGGGTGATCGGTCCCAACGGCGCCGGCAAGTCCACCTTCATCGACGCCCTCTCGGGCCGTAAGCGGCCGTCCGCGGGCAAGGTCCTGCTGGACGGTGAGGACATCACGGCCCGGCCGGTCGGGTGGCGCCGGCTGCACGGAGTCTCCCGCTCCTTCCAGCGGACGAGCGTGTTCGCGTCGATGAAGGTCCGCGACCAGCTGGAGATGGTCGCCCGCCGGACCGGGGGGAAGGACCTCGACGACATCGTCGGCGCCCTCGGGCTGGGGCCGTTCCTCGGCCGGGTCTGCAGCGAGATCGCGTACGGGACCCAGCGCTCGGTCGACCTGGCGCTGGCGCTGATCGGCGAGCCCCGGGTGGTCCTGCTCGACGAGCCGTGCGCGGGGCTGGTGGCCGACGAGGCGGCGAGCATGCTCGACCACATCCGCTCGATCTGCAAGGACCGCGACGTCGCCGTGCTCCTGGTCGAACACGACGTGGACGGCGTCTTCCGCACCTGCGACGCGATCACCGTACTGAACCTCGGCAAGGTGCTGACCTCCGGCGCCCCCGCCGACGTACGCAAGGACGAAGAGGTCGTCCGGGCCTATCTGGGAAGTGCCGCATGAGCGTGGTGTTGGAGTTCAGGGATGTGCACGCGTCCTACAGCGGCGCGGTCGTGCTGCAGGGCATCGACTTCGAGATCGCCGAAGGGGAGTCGGTCGGGCTGGTCGGGCGCAACGGCGCGGGCAAGAGCACGGCCCTCACGTCGGTGTACGGCATCCCCACCGTGACCGGACACATCCTCGTCGGCGGCAAGGTCATGGGGAGGAAGCGGTACGAGCCCACCGCGCGGGGCGTCAGCCTGGTCCCGCAGGGCAAGCGCATCTTCCCCAACCTCACGGTCGAGGAGAACATCCTGCTCGGCCGGGCCTCGGGGCGGAAGGGACAGTGGACACTGGCCTCCGTGTACGAGCTGTTCCCCAACCTGGCCCGGGGGGCGGACCGGCCGGGCACCGCGCTCAGCGGCGGCGAGCAGCAGATGCTGGCCATCGCCCGCGCGCTGATGGCGGAACCCCTCCTGCTGATGCTCGACGAGCCCACCGAGGGACTGGCGCCCGTCGTCATCGACGAACTCGTCGGCGCGCTGCGGCAGATCCGCGAGCGGGGCACCGCCCTGCTCCTGGTGGAGCAGCACATCGGGATGATCCAGCAGCTCGCGGACCGCTTCCTCGCCCTGAGCAAGGGCGAGTTGGTGAGCCAGGGGCCGGTCGGTGAACTGGCGACGAGGGCGGTGCAGGAGCTGATCGCCCTCTGAGCGGCCGTCTCCGGGCGGTCGTCGGCCGGGGACGGTGGACAGCCCGGGTCCGGGCCCTCCACCGTCCCCGTCCGCCGTCCCGGGCCGAAGGTCCTGTCAGCGGGCGAAGGTCTCGATGATCGCCTCGGTGTTCTCCGCGACCCGTTCGGGGGTGAGGGTGAAACTCGGCGAGTACAGCGCGGCGTGGTCGTAGCGCTTCTCCAGTGCCGGGAGCGCGTCCCGGACCTCGTCGACGGTGCCCGCGACCGCCATCTGGTCGAGCATCGCGTCCGAGACCGCGTCGATCATCGCCCGGTGGTCGCCCGCGTGGAACGCGGTCCGGATCGCGGCTGCCTCGGCTCCGAACCCGGAGGCCTCCATCACCGGACCGTACGCCTTCGGGGCGGCGTAGAAGGCGATCTGGGCGGCGGCCTCACGGCGGGCGGACGCGGTGTCGTCGGCGATCGCGCAGATGACGACACCCTTCAGCAGGACGTCCTGCGGGGAACGCCCGGTCTTCGCCGCCCCGCGGGCGACCGCGGGCCCGACGACGTCCTCCAGGTACCGGTCGGTGACCGTGGGATGGCAGATCAGCCCGTCCGAGACCCGGCCGGCCACCTCGATCATCCGGGCGTTCACGCCCGCGGTGTAGACGGGGATCGTGGGACGCAGCGGCGGCTCGATGCCGGCCGTGGGCGTGATGTCCACGTGGTAGAAGCGGCCGTCGTGCTGGACCGGTCCCTCGTGCAGGCGCCAGAGCCGGCGCAGCAGGGGGACGAGCTCCTCCATCCTGGTGGCCGGTCCTTCGGCGTCCTTGATCCCGTGCCAGCCCTCCATCATCCGGCGGGTGCCCGTGCCGAGCCCCAGGGCGAGGCGGCCGTCGCTCATCTCGTCGAGGAAGCGGGCGTCGTTGGCGAGTACCAGAGGGGAGCGGCCCACGGCGTAGGCGATCGCGGTTCCCACTCCGATACGGGAGGTGGCCGCGGCCATCGCCGCCACGGAGACGACGGCGGAGCGGTTGAGGAACTCGCCGGACCACGCGGCGTCGAACCCGGCGGCCTCGGCGCGCTCGGTGATCCTCCGGGTCTCCTTCAGCCCTCCCGCGAGGACGGTGATACCGCGAGTGGTCATGTCTGTGGCCTTTCGTCCGAGAACCCAGCCGATAGTTTCAATGGTTAGACCTTATAGTGCAACAGGTGAATCACTGCAGAAAGGTGTCGGTCCCATGGCCCCGCTCACATCGACGTTCACGATGGGAATCTCGGATCAGGACGGCTTCACGACGCCGGACCCCCGGCGCAGACGCCGGCTGCTCGACCGGGTCGAGAAGGCCGGCCTCGACCATGTGTCCGTGGGCGACCACATCAGCTTCCACGACGGGTCAGGCTTCGACGGCATGATCACCGCGAACACCATGCTGTCCTCCCACGACAGGCTGTCGGTGCTCATCGGGATCTACCTGCTCGGCCTGCGCCACCCGATGGCGACCGCCCGGCAGCTGTCCACACTGAGCCAGGCGGCGCCCGGACGGCTCACGCTCGGCGTCGGCGTGGGCGGCGAGGACCGCCGCGAGGTGAGCAACGCGGGTGTCGACCCGAGGACCAGGGGACGGCGTCTGGACGAGGCCCTGATGCTGGTCCGGCGGCTGCTGGCGGGTGAGGAGGTCAGCCACCAGGGGGAGTTCTTCCAGCTCGACGAGGCCCGGATCCTGCCCGCTCCGGACCCGGGCATCCCGATCGTCATCGGCGGCAAGGGCGAGGTGG
The DNA here is from genome assembly GCF_042677425.1 of Streptomyces sp. NPDC127119. NCBI lineage: Bacteria > Bacillati > Actinomycetota > Actinomycetes > Kitasatosporales > Streptomycetaceae > Streptomyces > Streptomyces sp. NPDC127119. The sequence continues at coordinate 58,236 of NZ_JBHXTO010000026.1, forward strand.
CGGTCCGGCGCACCGCGGAGTCGGGGGACGGCTGGCTCGGCATCTTCTGCTCCGCGCGCCGGTTCGCCGAGACCCGGGAGCGGATCCTCGACGCGGCCTCGGCCCTCGACCGGCCGACACCGTCGTGGTTCGGGGTGAACGTCTGGTGCGGCCTGGACGGCGATCCGCGGGTGGCCCGGGAACTCCTGGCCGCGAAGATGCAGGGGCTCTACCACCTGCCGTACGAGAAGTTCCGGTACATCGCCCCGGCGGGCACCCCGGAACAGGTCGCGGAGTTCCTGCTGCCGTTCGTCGAGTCGGGAGCCGGGCACATCACCGTCATCCCCGTCGGATCGAGCGTCGAGGCGGAGATCGACGCGGTGGCGGCGCTGCGGGAACAGCTCGGCACGGCCGTCGGTACCGCTCGGGAGTGATCGGAGCAGCCGGTACGCCGCCGCCGACCGGCAGACTGACGCCGGCGAGGTGGGCCGAGGGCGTCGCCGGCCAGGAACAGCGCGACCGCCGTGACGTCCTCGGCCTCGGCCTCGGTGACGTAGGTCCGGACCGTCACCGCGTCGTGGCCGGTGGCCCGGATCCGGTCGACCGTAGCCCGTAGCCCGTCCGCGCGTCGTGCGCCGACCGCCACGTCGGCGCCGGCCCGGGCCCATGGCGGCGGCGTGGGCGATGCCCGGCCCCGATGACGCTCCCGTGACCACCGCGGCCTTGCCCGCCGGGGAGAAGCGGCTCATCACGTCCGTCCCGTGAATCCGTTCTCCTTCGTGCTCCCGTGGCTGTCAGGCCCGAGGCCCCGGCCTTCGGCGCGGCCGGACGCGGCACTCCGGACGCGGCACTGTGGAGATCTCCAGTGCCCGTGGGGGCCGGTCTTGTCCGGTGAGGTTCAGGCCGGGGAGGTTTGCCGGGTGACAGTCGAATCCTCTGACGCATCCCGCGACCGGTCCCACGAGGCGCGGCTGCGGGCCAGGTTCACGGACGCCGTGGCGGCGCGATGGGCCGGAGCGGGCGTGGAAGGCCTGCGCAGACTGCCCGGCGGCGTGTCCAGCCTCACCTACGCCGCGACACTCGGGGTTCCCGGTGGGCACCCGAGACCGGTCGTCGTGAAGATGGCGCCTCCCGGCCTGGCTCCGGTGCGCAACCGCGACGTGCTCCGGCAGGCCCGGGTGCTCCGCGCCCTCGGTGCGGCGCCCGATGTGCCGGTCCCGTCCGTCCTGTTCGAGGACGACGGGGATCCGCCGCTCTTCGCGATGGACCTGGTGCCCGGCGACTCCTACGAACCGCTCCTCGACGTGAGCGCCGACCCTCCCGGCGCGGCGGTCGTCGACCGCAGAGCGCGCGCGGCGGCACGCGTCCTGGCACGGATGCAGTCGCGCGGTCCCGGGTCCCTGGGCATGACGGACGAGCCCGTCGTCACCGTGAAGGAGGAACTCGACCGCTGGGCCCTGCTCCTGGACACGGTGGACGACGACGTCTGCCCGGGCCACCGGGAGCTGTACGCCGCACTGGCCGACCGCATCCCGCGTTCCCTGCCGCCCGTGCTGGTGCACGGGGACTACCGGCTGGCGAACATGCTCTTCCAGGGCGACGCGCTGAACGCCGTCATCGACTGGGAGATCTGGTCGGTCGGCGATCCGCGGACGGATCTGGCGTGGCTGCTGATGCACACGGACCCCGTCCACCGTTTCGAGGAGACGCGCGACGGGGCCGACCTGGCCGCGGGGCGAGGCATGCCCGGCGGGGACGAACTGCTGGCGGAGTACGCGCGGGTGCGTCCGGTGCCGGCGGCCGGACTGGACTGGTTCCTGGCCTACTGCCACTACAAGACGGCGTCCACCCTGTCGGTGTTCGTGAAGCGCAACAGGCGGCGTCCGGATCCGGACGCCAGACTGGTCACCGCCGCCGCGAGCCTCGCCGCCGTCGTCCGGCGGGGCCGGAGCATCCTCGGGCGGGCCGGCCGGGGCTGAGGGCCCGGCCGGCCCGGTCCCTCACCCGGTCCCTCACCCGGTCCCCCAGGCGGTCCCTCAGTCGAAGTAGGCGATCACGGCGTCCGCCACGCAGGCCGGCCGCTCCCCGCCCTCGGTCTCGAAGGTCTGGGTGACGGTGAAGCGGGTGCCGCCCTCGATGGCGTCGGCCGCCTTCAGCGTCGCGCGCATCCGCAGCCGGGACCCCACCGGCACGGGGGAGATGAACCGCACCTTCTCGAAGCCGTAGTTGAGTCCCAGCGAGTGCCCGCTCAGCGAGTACAGCTCGTAGAGGAACTTCGGCCCCAGCGACAGCGTGTACAGCCCGTGCGCGATCGTGCCGTCGAAGCCGGCCTGACGGCCGCGCTTCGGGTCGACGTGGATGTCCTCGTGGTCGTCGGTCGCGGACGCGAAGGCGTCGATCCGGGCCTGCGTCACCTCGTGCCACGCGCTGGTGCCGATCTCCCGGCCGACGAGTTCCCGCAGTTCCGCGATGCCGCTCAGTTTCAACATGGCGCAGATCAGAACACGGAGCCGGCGTGAGGGAGGAGCGGGAGCGGACCGGGCGCTGTAGCGGTCCACAGTGGCCCGGCGCACGGTCGGGACCGGGGACGGCGGGACCGCCCTACGGTGAGCCCGAAACCGAAACCGAAACCGAAACCGGAAGCGGACAGGACCGGAAGCGGACAGGACCGGAACTGTACAGAACCGGAACTGGACAGGAGGGGCGCGTCATGAGCTGGTCGGTTCCCGAGGACGTCGTACGACTGGTGAAGGATCTCGACGTCTTCATCGACGCCGAGATCAAGCCGCTGGAGGACGAACACCCGCAGTTCTTCGACCACCGGCGGGAGTACGCCCGCACCGACTGGGAGCGCGACGGCTACCCGGCCGCCGCCTGGCGGGAGGTGCTCGCGGAGATGCGGCGGCGGGCCGACGCGGCCGGGTTCTACCGCTATCCGCTGCCCGCGGCGCTCGGCGGGCGCGACGGATCGAACCTGGCGATGGCCGTCGTCCGGGAGCACCTGACCACGCGCGGCCCCGGGCTGCACTTCCCGCACGCGGACGAGGCGTCCGTGGTGGCGAATCTGCCGCTGGCCCTGGTGCTGCACGAGTACGGGACGGCCGAGCAGAAGGAGCGGTACCTCGACCGGTACGTCCGGGGCGAGATCGAGATCGCCTTCGGGCTGACCGAACCCGAGCACGGCAGCGACGCCACCTACCTCCAGACCACGGCGGAACGTGACGGCGAGGACTGGATCATCACGGGCGAGAAGCGGTTCAACAGCCTCACGGACGCCGCCGAGGTCGACCTGGTCTTCGCCAGGACCTCGGGACAGGACGGCAAGGCCCAGGGCATCACCGCCTTCCTGGTGCCCACCGACGCGCCCGGCTTCGAGATCGTCGGCAACCACTGGACGTTCAACATGCCGAGCGACCATCCCGAGGTCCGCCTCACCGACGTCCGGGTACCCGCCGGCGCGGTGCTCGGCGAGCTCGGCCGGGGCCTGGACCTCGCCCAGCTCTTCGTCCACGAGAACCGCATCAGACAGGCCGCCTCCTCGCTCGGCGCGGCGCAGTTCTGCATCGACCGCAGTGTCGAGTACGCCCAGCGGCGCGTGGTCTTCGGCAAGCCCCTGCACGAGCACCAGGGGGTGCAGTGGCAGCTCGTCGAGCTGCAGACCGAGGCCGAGCTGGTGCGCAACACGATCCACAGGACCGCCGTGATGATGGACGAGCAGGGGAAGACGGCGGTCTCGGACAAGGTCGCCATGGTGAACATGCGCGGGAACCAGCTCGCCTGCACGGCGGCGGACCGGGCGATCCAGATCCATGGCGGGATGGGGTACACCCGGGCGCTCCCGTTCGAGCACATCTACCGTCACCACCGCCGCTACCGCATCACCGAGGGCACCGACGAACTGCAGATGCGCCGTATCGCGGCGGGCATGTTCGACTTCGGTTCCCGCCGCTGAAGGCCACGGTCCGAGGTCAGGGTGGGTTGAGGTCAGCACGGGCCGAGGTCAGGACGGTTCGAAGGACTCGAATCCGTGGGACAGCAGCCGGAACAGGAGGGAGTTGACGTCGGCACCGTCGAGGGCCCGCGCCGGCCAGTAGGACAGGGAGAAGACCATGCCGAGGCAGGCCTGTGTCATCGAGGCGATCTCCGCGTCACCCAGGTCCGGGAACCGCTGCGCGAACAGCGCTTCCCAACGGCTGGTGTACTGGCCCCTGCGACGCGTGAACGATCGTTTCCACGGGTCGACGAGTGAGCGCACCTCGCGCTGGTAGAGGTTGACCAGGTGCCGGTGCCGCGCGGCGAAGTCGATGTGGTGCTCCAGCGCACGCCGAAGATCACGGGCCGGATCGCCGTGCACGGGTACGGTGGCGCTGATCAGTTCGTCCATCGCCTCGTTGAGGAGCGTGGCGAGGATTTCGTCCTTGCCCGAGAAGTGGCGGTACAGGGAGGGGCCGCTGAGGCCCGCGCGGGCGCCCAGTTCATCGACCCCGACTCCGTGGAAGCCCTTCTCGTAGAACGCCGTGGCCGCGGCGTCGAGGATGGCCCGGTCCCTGCTCATCAGCCGAAGTCATCTCCTGTGAACGGTCGTTGGGCGGACGTCGTCGCCGGGACACATTAACGCACCGTCCGTGGCGGAGGACCGCGCCGGAACACGCGGGAGCGGGTGGCCGCACAAGCATTGTCGTAAACGGTCTTACCATTGTACGGTGCCAACCATATAGCCATCCATACTCCCGTCCGGGCATGAACAGCGACAGGTAGGCAGGCGAATCACATGTCAATGGCGACGGTGCGCGAGCGGTTCACCGAGGAGCAGATCCAGAGCTACTACGCCGACGGTTCCTGGTGCGACTACAACTTCTTCGACGCTCTCGAACGTCAGGTGCGGGAGCGGCCCGACAAGGTGTTCGTGACGGACTCCACCACCTCGTACACCTTCAGGGAGCTGCGGGACGCGGCTCTGCGTCTCGCGGTCGGTCTGGTGCGCCGGGGTGTCGCGCCGGGTGACCGGGTGACCGTCCAGGTGCCGAACTGGACCGAGTTCGTGGTCATCTCCCTGGCGGTCTCCCGGGTGGGGGCGCTCATCGTGCCGATCATGCCGATATACCGGCGCGACGAGGTCGGCCACATCGTGGGAAGCGCCGGCCCCAAGGTCGCCTTCACCACCGGCCGCTACCGCGGGTTCGACCACGACGCCATGTTCCTGGACATGGCCGGGGACAGTCCCACGCTCGACACGGTGATCGTGGTGCGAGGCGAGCGGACGACCGAGGGCAGCCTCCGGTACGAGGACGTACTGGCCGAGGTCACGCCCGAGGAGGCCGAGGCCGAACTGCCCGCGGCGCCCGGCCCCGACGAGCCGTGGGTCATCGTCTTCAGCTCAGGAACGACGTCCCGGCCGAAGGGGTGCGCGCACACCTTCAACACCATGGCCACCGGCGCGCGACTGCTCGGCCGGGGCTGGCACTACACCGACGAGGACGTGCAGTTCGGGCCCTCCCCGATCACGCACACCACCGGCCTGGTCACCAGCGTCATCCTGCCGCTCATCCACGGCGCCTCCTCGCACATCATGGAGAAGTGGGAGCCGCGCGAGGGCCTGGCGCGGATCGCGAAGTTCCGCTGTACCGCGGCCGTGACCGCCACCACGTTCCTGCAGATGCTGCTCAACGCCTACGACCCGGACGTCCACGACGCGGGCAGCATGCGGTTCTGGACCTGCGCCGGCGCGCCGATCCCCGGCACGTTCGTGCAGCGGGCCGTGGCCACGCTGCCGGACATGCGGGTGCTCAGCCTCTACGGCCGCACCGAGAACATCACGACCACGATGTGCACGCTCGACGACGATCCGGCGCGGTCGGTCACCTCCGACGGCAAGGCGCTGCCGTTCCAGGAGGTGCGCATCGTGGACGGACAGGGCGAGGAGGTGCCGCGTGGCACGGAGGGCGACATCGCCTACCGGGGCGCCATGAACGCGCTGGGGTACATCAACCAGCCCGAGGAGACCGCGAGCATGTTCACCGCCGACGGGTTCTCCCGCTCCGGCGACCTCGGCGTGATGGACGACGACGGATACGTACGGGTGACGGGGCGGCTCAAGGACATCGTGATCCGCGGGGGCCTCAACATCAGCGTCCGGCAGGTCGAGGACCTGCTCTCCGCGCACCCGGCCGTCGGCGAGGTGGCCGTGGTCGGCATGCCCGACGAGAAGATGGGTGAGAAGGTCTGCTGCTACCTGGTGCCCGCCGCCGATGCCGAGCCGCTGACCCTGGAGGAGATCAGGGACTACCTCCTGGGCGAGGGGCTGGCGATCCAGAAGGTCCCCGAGCGGCTGGAGATCATCGCGGCGCTGCCCTCCACGGCCACCGGCAAGATCCAGAAACATGTGCTGCGGAGCGACATCGCCGACAAGCTGAAGGCCGGGCGTTGATCGGTCCTTCCGCGGCGGTGGCCGCGCCGCCCGTGACGGTGGCCAGCGAGGCGCCGGGGCCCCGGCGGTCTCCGTCCCGCGGCTGCGGAGCGGTGACCGCCGGGGGTGCGTACTCAGTTGTCGGCGACCACGATCACCGCGCGGCCCGACACGAGCGTCGTACCGTCCCTGGTCGCGGCGAGTTCCATCGTCGCCAGGGTCCGGCCGCCGTCCCCCGGTGCGAGCGAGGTGACCTCCCCGGACAGTTCGACGACGTCCCCGATCGCCAGGGGCGCGGTGAAGCGGACGCCGTACTCCCGCAGGTTCTCCACCCCGCACCAGTCGGTGAGCCAGGCGGCCAGCAGTCCGGCCGTCAGCTGCCCCATCGCGATCGGCCGGTCGAAACCGGCAGCGGCGGCGAAGGCGCCGTCGTGGTGCAGCGGATTGAAGTCACCGCCGGCACCGGCGAAGCGCACGATGTGCGTCTGGGTGAGGGGGCCGACGCGTCGTGACGGGGGACGGTCGCCCACGCCCGCCCCCGGCGGGGTCCTCATGACCGTCCCCTCTCGATCAGCACCTCGCGCTGGATCACGGCGAGTTCGCCCCGCCCGTCGACGAATGCGGTCTCCAGCGTGATCAGTCGCATGGTGCCGCCGCGGCGCCCTTCGCGCGTCTCGTCGCCGACGACACGACGAGTGCCCCGCAGGCTGTCCCCGGCCACCAGGGGGCGCCGGTAGAGCCAGTCCACCGACCCCACCACGACCCGGCTCAGTTCCAGGCCGAGTTTCTCCACGAAGGCCCGCTGGTCGCGGTGGTGACCGGCCACCACCACATGGGTGGCGGTGGCCGGGGTGCCGGAGAACCCGTTCTCCGCGGCGAGTCCGGGGTCGGTGTGTACGGGGTCGTCGGTGCGCGTGGCGCGGACGAATTCGAGGATCTTGCCCCGTTCGACGTCGAAGGCGACCCTGTCGACCACGGTGTCGATCAATGTATTCATACACAGACTCCTTTTGGTCTGACCTATAGTATGGTTTCGCGAACCTGACCGACAAGGCGGTGACCATGGATCTGTCCGACGCTCCCGACGAGGCCCGGTTCCGGCAGGACGTCCGGACCTGGCTGCGGAGCAGCCTTCCCGCGCTCCCGTGGCCGGAGCCCGCCGACCTGATGGAGAAGGCGCCGTTCTGGCGCCGGTGGCAGCGGATGCTCTTCGACGCCGGCTACGCCGGCCTCACCTGGCCGAAGGAGTACGGCGGACAGGGACTGGACGAGCGGATGCGCGCGCTCTTCAGCGAGGAGTGCGATCACGCCGGGGCGCCGGAGCGGCTCAACACCGTCGGCGAGGACTTCACGGGGCCGACCATCGCGCACTTCGGCACCGCCGCGCAGAAGGAGCGCCACCTGCGCCCCATCCTGAGCGGCGAGGAGATCTGGTGCCAGCTGTTCTCCGAGCCGGACTCCGGCTCGGATCTGGCCTCCCTGCGCACCAGGGCGACCAAGGTGGACGGCGGCTGGCGGATCACGGGACAGAAGATCTGGACCAGCCGAGCCCAGCTCGCCGCCCACGCGATCCTGCTGGCGCGCACCGGCGGAGGCGAGCGGCACAAGGGCATCACCTACTTCCTGCTGCCCATGGACAGTGCGGGTGTCACCGTCAGGCCGCTCGCGCACATGCTCGGCGAGGCCGAGTTCAACGAGGTGTTCCTCGACGACGTCTTCGTGCCCGACGACGCCGTGGTGGGCGAGGTCGACGGCGGCTGGAAGGTCGCCATGGCCACCCTCGGCTTCGAACGGGTCGCCATCGCCACCGGCCGGGTCAACACCACCAAGGCCGTCGAGGACATCGTCGCCGACGTCCGCGCCAAGAAGGCCGCCGACGGCAGCCGCCTCGGTGCCGACCCCCATGTGCGGCAGAAGGTCGCCGATCTGTGGGGGCGGGCGCTGGTGCACCGCGCGATCGGCCAGCGGGTCGTCTCCGGCGCGGTGTCCGACGGTCCGCCCGGCCCCGTGACGTCGATCGGCAAGCTCTACTTCTGCCCGCTCGTGGAGGACCTCGCCGACTTCCGGCTGTCCCTGGAGCCGCTGGGCGACCAGTTCGCCCTGGAGGACGAGCACGCCGGGGCGCAGTGGTGGCTGCGGCTCGCCAACCAGGCCCGGGGCACCGCGATTGCCGGCGGTTCGACCTTCATCCAGCGCAACATCGTCGCCGAGCGGATCCTCGGCATGCCGAGGAGCTGACGTGACCTACACCTGGCATCCGTCGCGGGACTACCTGGAGCACTCCAACGTCGCCCGGCTCATGCGTACGTTCGGCGCGTCCACCGCGGACGAACTGCGCGCCCGGTCGGTGGCCGACATCGGCGGTTTCTGGGGCGCGGTCGCCGAGGATCTCGGCATCGAGTTCCGGACGCCCTACACGGACGTGGTCGACCTCGGCCGCGGTATCGAGTACCCGGACTGGTTCACCGGCGGACACCTCAACATCGTCGACGCGGCACTGACCCGCTGGGCCCGCGAGACGCCCGGCACCGCCGCCGTCGTGCACGAGAACGAGGACGGCACGGTACGCACGCTGACCTTCGCCGAACTGGACGACCGGGTGGCGCGGGCCCGCGCGGGTCTGCGGGCCCGGGGCATCGGCAAGGGCGACGCGGTCGCCCTCTACCTGCCGATGACGCCCGAAGCCGTCATCGCGATGTACGCGGTGGCGAGCATCGGAGCGACGGCCGTGCCCCTGTTCTCGGGGTTCGCCGCCACCGCGATCGCCTCACGCCTCCAGGACGCAGGGGCGAAGGCGGTCGTCACCGCCGACGGCACGGTCCGCCGCGGCAGGAGCGTCGGCATGCTCCCGCAGCTGGAGGAAGCACTGACGTCGTGCCCGGACGTGGAACTCGTCGTGGTCGTGGACAACCTGGACCCCTCACCCCACCCGCGCGAGGCCGCCGGGCGGCCGGGCCGGACGGTCTCCTGGCGGCACCTCCTCGACACCCGCCCCGATCCGGAAGCGGAGGACACCGACGCCTCGGACGTACTCCTCCTCGCCTACACCTCCGGCACCACCGGCAGGCCCAAGGGAGCCGTGCACACCCACGCCGGATTCCTGCTGAAGACGGCGAGCGAGGTGGCGTACGGATTCGACATCACGCCCGGCCGGACCTTCTGCTGGATCACCGACATGGGCTGGATCATGGGCCCGCTCTCGATCTTCGGCACCCACGCCAACGGCGGCACACTGCTGCTGTACGAGGGCTCGCCCGACGTGCCCGGCACCGACCGGCTCTGGCGGCTGGTCGAGCGGCACCGGGTGTCCATGCTCGGCGTCTCCCCGACGCTGATCCGCACCCTGAAGGCGGCCTCGCCTGAGCCGCCCGCCCAGGACCTGTCCTCGGTACGGGTCCTCGGATCGACGGGTGAGCCGTGGGACCCGGAGTCCTACGAGTGGCTGGCCCGCGACGTCTTCGGCAGCCGGGTGCCCGTCATCAACTTCTCCGGCGGCACCGAGGTGGGCGGCTCGTTCCTGTGCCCCTATCCCGTGGAGGACATCCGCAGCTGCTCACTGGGCGGCCCGGCGCTCGGCATGGACGTCGACGTCGTGGACGACGACGCCCGCCCCCTGCGGGGCAGTGTCGGCGAGCTGGTGTGCCGTCAGCCGTGGCCCGCGATGACACGGGGGATCTGGCACGACGACGCGCGCTACCGCGAGGCGTACTGGTCCACGTTCCCCGGCCTGTGGCGGCACGGCGACCACGCCCTGGTCGACGAGGACGGCGGCTGGTTCATCCTGGGCCGCTCCGACGACGTGATGAACGTGGCGGGCAAACGCGTCGCGCCGGCCGAGATCGAGTCGGTGCTGGCCGTCGACCCGGCGGTCGCCGAATCAGCGGTCGTCGGCATTCCCGACGCCACCAAGGGCGAGGCGGTGTGGGCCTTCTACGTCCTGCGGGCCGGGGGCGACGCCGAGGACGGGGACGAGGCACTGGTGTCGGCGCGGCTGCGCCGGCGGGTCGCCGAGGAGGTCGGCAAGCCGTTCGCACCCTCCCGGGTGATCCGGGTCGGGCAGCTGCCGAAGACCAGGTCGGCCAAGATCCTGCGCCGCGCGGTCCGGGCGGCGGTGCTCGACGCGGACCCCGGCGATCTGTCCGGCGCGGAGAACCCGGAGGCGGTCGACGAGATCCGCGTACAGGTCAAGGCCCTCGGGTGAGCCCCCGGCCGGAAGAGGCAGAGGAAGAGGACATGCGATGCAGTGGGAACTGACCGAGGAGCAGGACGCGTACCGGCGGACGCTCCGGGACTGGCTCACCGACGTGGCGCCCTCGGACGTGGTGCGCCGGTGGCTCGACGACGAGGACGACTCGGTCTTCGAGTCGCGCTTCGTGGACGCCGGCTGGGCCGGGGTCGGGCTCGCCGAGGAACTGGGCGGTCAGGGCGGCGGCCTGGTGGAACTGGCGCTGACCGCCGAGGAACTCGCCCGGGCCGCGGCCCCGTCGGCCGCCTGGCTGGCCACGGCCCTGGCGCTGCCCGCCCTGGCGGGACGCCCGGACCTGGCCGGGGCCGCGTCGGCCGGTGACACGGTGGCGCTGCTGGTACCGGCCGAGACGGTGCCCGACGAGGCGCCCTCGCTGTGGTCGGACGGCGAGGGCGTCCTCACCGGCAGGGCGCCCCGGGTGCTGGCCGGTGACTCGGCCGCCCGGTTCGTCGTACCGGTGGGGGAGGGGGACGCCAGGCGGCTGCGGCTCGTCGAGGCCGCCGCCCCGGGGATCGGGATCGGGGCCCGGCCGCTCCTCGACCGCTCCCGGTCGGTCGCCGACGTGACACTCGACCGCGTACCGTCCGTGCCGCTGGACGTCGACGCGGCCGAGGTGCTGCGGCAGGCGTCCGCCCGCGCGGCCGTCCTGGTGGCCGCCGACTCGCTGGGCGCCACCGAGCGCATGCTCGACCTCGCCGTGGAGTACAGCAAGCAGCGTCACCAGTTCGGGGTGCCGATCGGCTCGTTCCAGGCGGTCAAGCACGCGGCAGCCGACATGCTCGTCGGTGTCGAGGCGGCCCGCTCGGCGGTCTACTTCGCCGCCGCGTCGGTGGAGAGCGGCCATGCGCAGGCGCTGCTGCACGCGGCGGCGGTCAAGGCGCAGGTCACCGCCGAAGGGGTGCGCGGCGCCGACAGCGCGCTCACGCTGCACGGCGCGATCGGTTACACGTGGGAGCACGACCTGCACCTCTTCTACAAGCGGGCCAAGCTCGACGAGCAGTTGTTCGGTGCCCCGGCGGTCTGGAACGAGCGCATCGCGGACGGTCTCGCCCTCGTTTAATGGTCAGGCCTTTGTTATAGTCATTCCAATTGATTCCGGAAAGGACGTGGGCGCCGTGGACTTCGAGCTCACCGAGGACCAGCTGACCATCCGGAAAGCGGTCCGTGAGCTGGCCGGCAGGTTCGACGACCAGTACTGGATGGAGAAGGACTCGGCCCACGAGTTCCCCACGGAGTTCTACCGGGCCTTCGCCGACGGCGGCTGGCTCGGCATCACGACCCCCGAGGAGTACGGCGGCCACGGCTTCGGCATCACCGAGGCCTCCCTCCTCCTCGAAGAGGTGGCCGCGTCCGGCGCGGGCATGAACGGCGCCAGCTCGATGCACCTGTCGATCTTCGGCATGCACCCGGTGATCAAGCACGGCTCGGAGGAGATGAAGAAGGAGAACCTCCCCCGGATCGTCAACGGCGACCTCCACGTGTGCTTCGGGGTCACCGAGCCCGGAGCCGGGCTCGACACCACCCGCATCACCACCTTCGCGAGGCGTGACGGCTCCGACTACGTCGTCAACGGCCGCAAGGTGTGGATCTCCAAGGCCATGGAGTCGGAGAAGGTCCTGCTGCTGACCCGGACCGCGAAGTTCGAGGACTCCCCGAAGAAGACCGACGGACTGACGCTCTTCCTCACCGACCTCGACCGCGACCACGTCGACATCCGCCCCATCAGCAAGATGGGCCGCAACGCGGTCACCTCGAACGAACTCTTCATCGACGACCTGCGCGTCCCCGCCGCCCACCGGATCGGCGAGGAGGGCCAGGGCTTCAGGTACATCCTCGACGGCCTCAACCCCGAGCGGATGCTGGTGGCGGCGGAAGCCCTCGGCATCGGCCGCGCCGCCCTGCGCCGCGCGGTCCGGTACGGCAACGAGCGCGAGGTCTTCGGCCGGCCCATCGGGATGAACCAGGGACTGCAGTTCCCGCTCGCCGACTCACTGGCCCACCTCGACGCCGCGGAACTCGTCCTGCGCAAGGCGACCTGGCTCTACGACCAGGGCAAACAGTGCGCGCGCGAGGCCAACACCGCCAAGTACCTGTGCGCGGACGCCGGTTTCCAGGCCGCCGACCGTGCACTGCAGACCCACGGCGGCATGGGCTACTCCGAGGAGTACCACGTCGCCCGGTACTTCCGTGAGGCACGGCTGACCCGGATCGCCCCGCTGAGCCAGGAGATGGTCCTGAACTTCCTCGGCGAGCACGTCCTCGGACTTCCCAGGAGCTACTGATGTTCTCTCTGCAGGGGCGATCCGCCCTCGTCACCGGCGCCGGCAACGGCATCGGAGCCGCCGTCGCCGAGGCGTACGCGGCGGCGGGCGCGGCCGTCGTCGTCACCGACATCGACAAGGACGCCGCCGAGGCGGTGGTCCGCCGCATCGTGGACGCGGGCGGCCGGGCCGAGTCGGCGGTCCTCGACGTCCGGGACGCCGGGCAGGCCGCGGAGGCCGTCCAGCAGGCCGCGAACCTGGGCGGCGGCGTCCTCAACATCCTGGTCAACAACGCCGGCGCCGTCGCGCCCGCGATGTTCCCGAAGATGACGCCCGACCAGTTCGACCTCGTGCTCGGCATCCACGTCGGCGGCACCTTCACCGTCAGCCAGGCGGCGTTCGGCCGACTCGCCACGGACGGCACCGGCCGCATCATCAACGTCACCTCGGCCGCCGGCCTGGTCGGCACGATCGGCCAGGTCAACTACGGAGCCGCCAAGGCCGCCGTCGTGGGCGTCACCAAGTCCCTGGCCAGGGAACTGGCGAGGAAGCAGATCACGGTCAACGCACTGGCCCCGCTCGCCGCGACCGCGATGACGGAGAACATCCGCGGCAACGAGAAGCTCGCCGCGGTCACCCTGGCCCGCATCCCGCTCGGACGCTGGGCCCAGCCCGAGGAGATCGCCGGCAGCTTCGTGTTCTTCGCCTCCGACGCGGCGTCGTACATCACCGGCCAGGTCCTGCCGGTCGACGGCGGGACGGTCATCTGATGCCGAAGAACCCCTTCCTCGACACCGGCCGCGAGGCACTGATCGTCGAGGCGCTGCGCACCCCGATGGGCAGATCGCACCCCGAACGCGGCTGGTTCCGCGACACCCACCCCAACGAGATGCTCGGCGCCGTCTACACCGCCCTGCTGGAGAGCACCGGCCTCGCGCCGGACGTCGTCGAGGACCTGGTCGTCGGCTGCACGGCGCCGTTCGGCGAGCAGTCCCGCAACATCGCCCGCAACGCCTGGCTGCAGGCCGGCTACCCGGCCGAGGTGCCCGCGACCGTCCTCGACCGTCGCTGCGGCTCCGCCCAGACCGCGGTGGAGATGGCGGCGGCCCTGATCTCCTCCGGCACCCACGACGTGGTCCTCGCCGGGGGCGTCGAACACATGGGACACGTACCCATGAACTCCCCGGCCAGGATCTCCGAGCTGTACGGCGACCCCTGGCCCGCCGAACTCCGCGCCCTCCACGACTTCGTACCGCAGGGCGAGAGCGCCGAGCTGATCGCCGAGCGCTGGGACCTCTCCCGTACCGAGATGGACGAGTTCGCCGTGCGCTCGCACCGGCTGGCCGCCGAGGCGGTCGCCGCCGGACGCTTCGACCGGGAGATGATCCCGCTGGAACTCGACGGCGAGAAGCGGGCCAGTGACCAGACCATCCGTCCCGGCACCTCCGCCGAAGGACTGGCGGCGCTCAGGACCGTGTTCCGGGAGAACGACGGCCGGATCACCGCAGGCACCTCCTCCCCGATCTGCGACGGCGCGGCCGGGGTCCTGCTCGCCTCCCGCGAGGCGGCCGACCGCCACGGTCTGCGCCCCCGCGCCCGCGTCCTCGACCAGACCACCGTCGGCGTCGACCCGGTCATCATGCTCACCGGACCGATCCCCGCGACCCGCAAACTGCTCGCACGCAACGGCATGACGATCGGCGACATCGACCTGATCGAGATCAACGAGGCGTTCGGCTCCGTCGTCCTGGCCTGGGAACGGGAACTGCGACCGGACATGGACCGCGTCAACGTCAACGGAGGGGCGATCGCCCTCGGCCACCCCGTCGGCGCCACCGGCTCCCGCCTGTTCGGCACCCTGCTGGCCGAGATGGAACGCCGGGACGTCGAGACCGGCCTCGTCACCATGTGCTGCGGCGGCGGCCTCGGCACCGCGACCCTCGTCCAGCGGGTCGGCTGATGCTCGACCTCGCCCCGTACGTCCGGGCGGGCGACGGCGTCTGGTGGGGCCAGGGGAGCGCGGAACCCGAACCCCTGGTCGACGCCCTGCTCGACCAGATCGACGGCATCGGTCCCGTACGCGCCTTCTCCGGACTCACCTGGAACGAGCGGCTGTCCGGCGAGGTACCGCTGCCGGACGGACTCACCGTGCTGTCCTACGGCGCCCTCGGCCGGCTGCGCGGGCTCAGCGCACAGGGACGGCTGGAAGTGGTGCCCTGTCACTACTCGGCGCTGCCGCGGCTCTTCGCCCGGCGGGCACTGCCCTGCGACGTGGGACTGCTGCAGGTCTCCCCGCCGGACGAGCACGGTCTGGTCTCGCTGGGCATCGGCGTCGAGTACGTCGCCGACGCCCTGCGCCACACCCCCACCCTCATCGCCGAGATCAACCACCGCATGCCACGGACCACCGGCACCGAACGGCTGCCGCTGAGCGCCTTCGCGGCCACCGTCGAGACCGACCGTCCGCTGCGGCAGGCGCCGTACCGCGCACCCGACCCGGTCGAGCACGCCATAGCGGAGCACGTCGCGGGCCTCGTCGAGGACGGCGACACCGTGCAGCTGGGCGTCGGTTCACTGCCGAGCGCCGTGCTCGCCTCGCTGTCCGGCCACGTCGACCTGGGCTTCCACACCGGGATGATCACCGACGGCGTGCTGGCCCTGATCGAGAAGGGGGTGGCGACCGGTGCCCGCAAGGAGATCGACCCCGGACTCGTGGTCACGGGCGCGGCCCTGGGCAGCACCTCGATGTACGACCGGCTGCACGAGTTCCCCGTCGAGTTCCGGTCCGCCGCCTACACCCACTCCCCGGCGGTCCTGTCCCGGCTGCGCTCGCTGGTGTCCGTCAACTCGGCCGTAGAGATCGACCTGCTGGGACAGGTCGGCGCCGAACTGCGCCGGGGCGTGCACATCGGCGCGGTGGGCGGCCAGGTCGACTTCAGCCGGGCCGCGTCACTCACCGGCGCGCGGTCGGTCATCGCGCTGCGTTCCGAGTCGGGTGGGGAGTCCACCATCACGCCGGCGCTGCACGGCGGTGTCGTCACCACCGGGCGCGTCGACGTCGACGCGGTCGTCACCGAGCACGGCGTCGCCACGCTCACCGGCTGCACCGTGGCGCAGCGGGCCCGCCGGCTGATCGAGGTGGCCGCGCCGCGGCACAGGGAGAGGCTGACGAGAAGCCTCACGGAGCAGGAGGCGGCGCGATGACGGTGCAGGTCGCCCCCATGGAGCCAGGAGGCATCGAGATGACGCAGGAGGTGTCGGGATGACGCAGGACAACCGCACTCCGGACGAGACCCGTCGTGTACGCATGCGGGAGGTCGGGCCGCGCGACGGGTTCCAGAACGAACCGGAGACGATCGGGACCGCCGACAAGATCCGGCTGATCAACGCGCTGGGGCGGGCCGGATTCACCCGGATCGAGGTGGCGAGCTTCGTCCGGCCGGACGTCATCCCGCAGCTCGCCGACGGCGTCGAGGTACTCAAGGGCATCGACCTGCCCGACGAGGTCGAGCGGATGGTGCTGATCCCCAACAGCAAGGGCCTCGACAACGCGCTCAAGGTACGCGACCTGTTCGAGGCCGCCACCCTGTTCGTGAGCGCGTCCCCGACCCACAACAGGAAGAACATCAACCGGACCGTCGAGGAGACCATGGCGGACGTGAAGGTGATGGGTGAGCGCGTCACCGCCGAGGGCCTGAAGTTCTGCGCGGTGATCGCGACCTCGTTCGGCTGCCCCTACGAGGGCAAGGTGCCCATGGAGCGGGTCCTGGATCTCGCCGAGGAGTTCGCCGGGGCCGGGGCCACCGAGATCGGCTTCGGGGACACCACCGGCATGGCGAACCCGGCCTACGTGTCGCGGTTCTTCACCGCCGCGCAGGAGCGGCTGCCGGGGGTCGAACTGACCGCGCACTTCCACAACACCCGCGGACAGGGGCTGGCCAACGCCTACGCCGCCCTGGAGGCCGGCTGCACCAGCTTCGAGTCGAGCTTCGGCGAACTCGGCGGCTGCCCGGTACCGGCCGGATCCACCGGCAACATCGCCACCGAGGACCTCGTGAGCATGTTCCACGAGATGGGCGTCGAAACCGGCCTGGACCTGGAGAGGATCATCGAGGCCGCGCGCGAGGCACAGGGCACCCTGGGCCGCAAGCTCACCAGCCACTCGATCGTCGCGGGCCCCGTCCACTGGGACCCGGCCGCGAGCTGAGGCACGACGCCTCGACCGGGCACGACACCCGTCCGACAGCACGACACCCGCCCCACTGAACCACCACGCCTACAGGAGAGTTCGCTATGAGCAACCGCGTCGCCTTCGTCACCGGAGGCGCCCAGGGCATCGGCAAGGGCATCGCCACCACACTGGGGGCGCAGGGGTTCAAGGTCGCCGTCGCCGACATGAACCTGGAGACCGGGACGCAGACCGCCAAGGAGATCAACGGCGCGGGCGGTACGGCCATCGCCGTCGAGGTCGATGTCACGGACACCGCCTCGGTGGAGGCCGCCGTGCGGACGGTGGAGGAGGAACTCGGCCCGATCGAGGTCGTCGTCAACAACGCCGGCTGGGACGACTTCATGTCCTTCGTCGACACCACCGAGGAGTTCTGGGACAAGATCCTCGACATCAACTTCAAGGGCGCGCTGCGGGTCGTCAAGACGATCGTGCCCGGCATGATCGAGCGCGGCTTCGGCAGGATCATCAACATCGGCTCCGACGCGGGCCGGGTGGGCTCCTCGCTGGAGGCGGTCTACTCCGGGTCCAAGGGCGGCATCATCGCCTTCACCAAGACCCTCGCCCGCGAGGTGGCCACCAAGGGTGTCACCGCCAACACCGTCTGCCCCGGTCCGACGGACACCCCGGCCCTGCGCAAGTTCATCGACGGAGCCGGGCAGAACGCCGAGAAGGTCATCGGCGGCATGACCCGCGCCGTACCGATGAAGCGGCTCGGCACCCCCGAGGACGTCGGTCCCGCCGTCGCCTTCTTCGCCTCCGACGCCGCCGGCTTCGTCACCGGTCAGACCCTGTCGGTCAGCGGCGGACTCACCATGGCCTGAGCCGTACCCCCTGAACACAGACTCCGGGAGCGCAGGTTCCGAACCGCGGCACCGCGCAGTATCCGAACCGACAAGTCACCGACAAGTGAGGAAGCGATGGCCGAGCGGCACGCGTCCGAGGACCCCACCGACGTCGTCACCTGGAAGAAGGAGGCGCCGGGGATCGTCCATGTGACCCTGGCACGGCCACCGGCCAACGCCCTCGGTCCCGCGATCCTCGACGGCGTGCACGCGGCGATCGACGCGGCCGAGAAGGCCGGGGACGTCAAGGTCATGGTCGTCTCCTCGGCCCTCGACGGCTTCTTCGCGGCGGGCGCGGACATCAAGCACCTCGCGAAGATCGACGCCGAGTCGTTCACGGCGTACGGCGACCGGATGCGTGCCGTCAACGACCGCCTCGCCGCGGCGCCGTTCCTGTCCGTCGCCGCGGTCGACGGACTGGCCCTCGGCGGCGGCCTCGAACTGGCGATGGCCTGCACCCTGCGGGTCTCCGGCCCGCGGGGGAGGTTCGGGCTTCCGGAGGTGCGGATCGGCCTCATCCCGGGGGCCGGCGGCACCCAGCGGCTGCCGCAGCTGGTGGGCCGTGGCCGCGCGCTGGACATCATGCTCACCGCCCGGCAGGTGCCGGCGTCCGAGGCGCTCGCCATCGGCCTGGTGGACCGGCTGACCGAGGGCGATGTCGTGGAGGAGGCGCTGTCGCTGGCCGCGGAACTGACCGCGGGCGCCTCACTGCCGGCGCAGCTCGCCGTCGTCCGTACGGTCGACGCGGCCTTCGACCTGCCGGTCGGGCAGGGGTTCGCCTTCGAGGCGGCGCAGGAGCAGTCCCTCTTCGAGGACGGCGAGGCCGCGGAAGGCATCACCGCCTTCATCGCGAAGCGCCGACCGGATTTCGCCTGACGCCCGAGGCCCGGCCCGGTAACGCCCAGCCCGGATGGGTGACCACAGCATGGACGGACACGCGCCGCGGCCCCGCGGTCGCACGAGAGAACGGACGGCTGCCTCCAGTGACGACGACCGGGAATGCCGCACAGGGCGATGGGAACCAGCCCCTTCAGGTCGTGCGCAGCGGCCCTGAACGATCGTTCGCGATCACCGGGGTGGCGGCCGACGGGAAGAGCGTCACGGCGTCCATGCGGACGGGCCCGTGGCTGAACGGCCCGCGCGCCGGGTCGGCGAGCGGCCCGGTCGGTGGCGCGCTCGGGGTGCTCGTCGACAACGTCCTCGGGTACGCCATCATGCTCGACCGCCCGGCCGGCCACTGGTCGGTCAGCTCCGAGATCTCGATCGACATGTGCGGGCCGGTACCGGCGGACGGGTCCGCGCTTCGCGCCGAGGGCAGTGTCACCCACTCCGACCCCCTCGGCGGCATCTCCTCCGGTTCGGTCGTCGACGAGCGAGGCGGGCTCGTCGCGGTGTGCCGTCAGCAGGGCCGGTGGATACGGATGCTGCCCGCCGCGTCGCCGGGGAGCGACAGCGTCGGAGCGGCGGCGCGCACGGGTGGGGGAGACCTGCTGGAACTGCTCGACGCGCAGGTCAAGAGCGTGGACGGCGGCGCCGAGCTGGAACTGGTCGCGACGCCGGAACTGGTCAACCCCCTCGGCAATCTGCACGGCGGCATCGGTCTGTGCGCCTCGGACGTGGCGGCGCACGCCGCACTGGAGGCCGCCGGCCGGCCGGCGGCCGGCACGGCGTCCGTCCACATCGCCTATGTGCGACCGGTGCCGCGGAACACGGCCGTGCGGTTCAGGGCGTCGGTGGAGCACGCCGGGCGCAGCTTCGCCGTGGTGCGGGTGACGTCCGTGAACGAGAACGGCAGACCGTGCACGATCGCCACCGTGACGACCGGCGTGCCCACCTGACGACCGGTGTACGTACCCGACCTCCGGAGGCCGACCGCGCCGGCGGCGAGAGGTTTCTCGCCATGCCTGTATTCGGACTGACCATTGATATGTAATCTGAGCTAGGTCCGAAGGAGTGACGCAGTGACGCAGCACCACACGGAACGATCGTTCACCGGTCCGCTGGCAGGTATGAAGGTCGTCGAGATCGGCAGTATCGGGCCGGGTCCGTTCTGCGCCATGCTGCTGGCGGACCTGGGCGCCGACGTGATCAGGGTCGACCGTGCCCGGGGAGCCGCCCTCGTCGGCCCCAACGCGGACTTCCGCACCGAACTGCTGCACCGGGGACGGCGCTCCGTCGCCGTCGACCTCAAGCACCCCGAGGGGCCGGAGGTGGTGCTGTCGCTGGTGGAGAGGGCCGACGTGCTCATCGAGGGTTTCCGGCCCGGGGTCACCGAGCGTCTGGGGATCGGCCCCGAGGACTGTCACGCGCGCAACCCCCGGCTGGTGTACGGGCGGATGACCGGCTTCGGCCAGGACGGGCCGCTGGCGCAGACCGTGGGCCACGACATCAACTACGTGGCGCACAGCGGTGTCCTCTCGCTGATCGGCCGGGCCGGCCAGGCGCCGACCCCGCCGCTGAGCCTCGTCGGGGACTTCGGCGGCGGGGGCATGCTGCTGGCCTTCGGTGTCCTCGCGGCCCTGTGGGAGAGCCGTGACTCGGGCAAGGGCCAGGTCGTCGACGCGGCCATGAGCGAAGGCGCCGCCCTGCTCGGCACCGCCTTCTTCGGCTACCGCCAGACGGGTGTCTGGCAGGAGCGCGGCAGCAACATCGTGGACAGCGGCGCCCCCTACTACGACGCCTACGAGACCGCCGACGGCAAGTGGGTCGCGGTCGGCGGCATGGAGACCCGCTTCTACGCCGAACTCGTCGACCTGCTCGGTCTGGTACCCCAAGAGCTGCCCCCGCAGAACGACTCCGCGCAGTGGCCCCGGATGAAGGAGATCTTCGCCGCGGAGGTCCGCCGGCGGACCCGCGACGAGTGGGTGGCCGCAGCCGAGGGCCGGGACGTCTGTCTGACCCCCGTCCTCGAAACCGACGAGGTGGGCGAGGACGCGCACCACCGGGCACGCGGGTCCTTCGTCGAGATCGCCGGGCTCACCCAGCCCGCCCCGGCGCCCCGCTTCAGCCGTACGCCCGCGACCGTGGACAGCCCGCCGCCCGCGCCCGGCGAGCACACCCGGGAGGCACTCACCGCCTGGGGAGTTCCCGGGCGGACCGTCGCCGCCTGGGAGGCGGCCGGCGCCGTACGCGGCACGGGCTGACCCGGTCCGACACGGACGGCGACACGCAGAGCCGAAGAGCAGCAGAACCGAAACGCCACGGAGCCGAGGAGCACGGATGAAAAGTCTGGAAGCGGTGTACGAGACGCTCACGCTGGAGGAGCTCTCACCCGGCGTCGTCGTGGTCACCCTGAACCGTCCGCAGCGCTACAACGCGATGACGAACACGATGTTCGACGAGCTGGAGAACGTGGCCGTCACGCTCGACGACGAGGACGACTGCCGGGTCGTGATCCTCACGGGGGCGGGCAAGGCGTTCTGCGCCGGCTACGACCTGGCCGACGCCGAGGACCTGCCCCACCTCGGCGCGCTGGGCATGCTCGACCAGCAGGAGCGGGCGGCGCGTGCGCTGCTGGCGCTGCGCACCATGCGGGTCCCGGTCGTCGCGGCGGTGAACGGCCCCGCGGCGGGCGGCGGCCTCTCGCTCGCGCTGGCCGCCGACATCCGGCTGGCCTCCCCGGACGCCAAGTTCAACGCCGCCTTCGTACGCATCGGTCTGTCCGCCGGCGACCTGGGCGCGTCCTGGCTGCTGACCCGGCTGATCGGACCCGCCGCGACCAGCGAGATCTGTTTCACCGGCCGTTTCGTCCTCGCCGACGAGGCACGAGACCTCGGCCTCGTGAACAGTGTCAGTGAGGCGGGCGCCCTCCTGGACGACGCCCTGACGCTGGCCCGGTCGATCGCGGCCAACTCACCGGGGGGCGTGCAGCTCTCCAAGCGGGCCCTGCAGGCGAACATGGAGACGGCCTCGTACGCCGCCGCCCTGGAGCTGGAGAACCGCGGACAGGCGCTGCTCACCCGGGGCGCGGACATGCCGGAGGCCCTGGCCGCCTTCAGGGAGAAGCGCGCTCCGGTCTTCACCGGCCGCTGACGACGACAACGGCTGACGGCGGCGGCCGGCTTCGGCTGACGATGGCGACTACCGAAGGACCCACCATGGCTCACGACCTCGACCTGCCCGACCTGGAAACCCTGTCGCTCGAAGTGCTGGACGCCGGCGTCGCGGTGCTGCGGATGAACCGCCCGGAGCGGATGAACTCGCAGACGGTGAAGATGTTCACCGAGTACAACACCGTCGCCCGCGCCCTGCGGGACAGCGGACTCAGAGCACTGATCCTCACCGGCACGGGGGAGCGCGCGTTCTGCGCGGGCTTCGACCTCGACGAGATCGACGTCATCACCACGATGGGTGTGCGCGAGTTCCTCAAGTTCCAGGAGACCGCCACGGGGGGCATCCAGGCCATCAGACACCTGCCCTTCCCGGTGATCGCCGCGGTGCACGGCGCGGCCACCGGAGGCGGCATGGCACTGGCCCTGGCCGCAGACATCCGCCTCGTCGCGCCGACGGCCAAGTTCAGCGCGGCCTTCGTCAAGGTGGGCCTGTCGATGGGCGAACTGGGCACGTCGTACAACCTCAGCCGCCTCGTGGGGCTCGGCCGGGCCGCCGAGATCGGCTACACCGGGCGGCTGGTCGGCGCCGAGGAGGCCGTGACGATCGGGCTGGCGAACCGCCTGGTGCCGAGCGAGAACCTGCTGGACGAGGCGCTGGCGATGGCGCGGCTCATCGCCGCCAACTCGCCGGGCGGAGTACGCATGTCCAAGCGCGCCATCCAGCGCAACCAGGAGATCACCTCGTACGCCGCCGCCCTGGAGCTGGAGAACCGGGGGCAGGCGCTGATGTCGCGCACCGAGGACATGCCCGAGGCGCTGGCGGCCTTCAAGCAGAAGCGCGCGCCCCAGTTCACCGGAAAGTGAGGTCCCGGCATGACCGACGAGTGGACACCGGAGGGACTCGAAGCCCTCACCCGGTTCCTGCGCGAACGCGGCCTGTGCGAGGGAACGGGTGAGCTGGACGTCCGCCGGATCGGCGACGGCCACTCGAACCTGACCTTCCTGGTCTCGGGCGACACCGACACCGACGCCGTGGGCGGGAGCGGGGGCGAGGTCCCGGGCGGCACCGGCCGCGTGGTGGTACGCCGTCCGCCGCCACCGCCGACGCCGCCGGGAGCCCACGACATGCTGCGCGAGGCACGGCTCGTCGACGCGCTGCGGGACACCGCGGTGCCCGTCGCCGCGGTGCTCGCCACCGCGCAGGCGGGCGAGGTGATCGACGTGCCCTTCTACGTCATGAGCTTCGCCGAGGGGCCCGTGGTGACCACCTCGACCCCCTCGCCGCTCGACACGCCCGCGACGCGGCGGCAGATCGGTGAGGCACTCGTCGACGTCCTCGCCGATCTGCACGCGATCGACTGGCAGGCCGCCGGTCTCGGCGACCTGGGCCGCCCGGAGGGCTTCAACGCCCGCCACCTGCGCCGGATGGGCCGGCTGGTCGCCGACGCGGACGGCGCTCCGCCGCCGCACTTCGCGGTCATCGAGCGCTGGCTCGCCGCGCACGTGCCGCCCGAGTCGGGCGCCTCGATCGTGCACAACGACTACCGGATCGGGAACGTGGTCCTCGCCCCCGACGCCCCGGGACGCATCGCCGCGGTGCTCGACTGGGAGCTGGCCACCATCGGCGACCCCCTGTTCGACGTCGGGTACTTCCTGGCCTCGGTTCCGGAGGCGGACAGCCCGCGGACTCCGACGGAGGACCTGGGCACCGCGCTGCTCGAAGAGGGTTACCCGACCCGCAAGGAACTCGCCGACCGGTACGCCGACCGCACCGGCCGCGACCTGTCGAACCTGGACTGGTACACCGCCCTGGCGTTCTGGAAGCTGGCCGCGCTCTACGAGTACAGCCGCCGCCGGACCGTACGGGGAGTGGGCGATCCGTACTACGCCGACCAGAAGCTGGTGCAGGCCTTCCTGGCGGCGGCACACCGGACCGCCGGTCTCGACGAGCCGCCGGACGCACCCGCGGACGTGTCCGAGCCCGCACCCGCGGACGTGTCCGAGGCCGCACCAGAAGCCGTACCCGACGAGGAGACCCGATGACGGACGACACCTTCCACGACGCTCTCGTGGCGCCGGACACCTCCGGCCTCCCGGACAGGTTCTTCGACCGGTTCGTGTTCAACCTGCACCCGGTCGACGCCCCGTCGCCGTCGGTCCTGATCGGACTCGGCGTCCATCCCCCGAAGGACGTGGTCGACGGCTTCGCGGTCCTGGTTACCGGCACCGAACAGCGGAACGTCCGTTTCTCCACCGAGCTGAGCGCCACCGACGGCGCGAGCGCCGGGCCGTTCTCCTGGCAGGTGGTCGAGCCGATGAAGACCTGGAAACTGGTGCTCGGCGCGAACCCCACCGGGATGGAGTTCGACCTCCTCTGGCACGCGCGGACACCGGCGTGGACCGGCGAGGTCAACGTCGACAACGACGGCGCCACTCCCACCTCCTTCGCGCATCTGGTCCAGTCCGGGTACTACTCCGGCACGCTGAGCATCGACGGCAGGCAGCAGTCGGTCGACGGCTGGTACGGGCAGCGCGACCGCTCCCGCGGTGTGCGCACGCTGTCCGGGGGACAGGGGCTGCACGTCTGGTACCAGGCCCAGTTCCCCGACCGCTCGATCGGCTTCCTGCTCGTGGAGACCCGGCAGCACGACCGGCTCCTCCTGGAGGGAGCGGTGATGCACGAGAACGGTCTGCTCGACGACATCGTGGACGTCCGCCACGACCTGCGCTTCGACGACGGCCTTGACCTCAAGGGCGGCACGGTGGAGGTCACCACCGAGAGCGGCGCCGTGTACACGGTGGACACCGACGCCTCCGCGGGCGGCGGGTACATGGCCGGTGCCGGTTACGGCGGCCACCACGGCCGGCCGAAGGGACGCGACCACATCGAGCATGACGTCTACCCGCTCGACGGCACGGTGTCCCCCCGCACCCTGGACTCGGCCCTGACCGACCGGCTGGCCTCGTTCACCTGGAACGGCACCGAGGGCCGCGGCATCTTCGAGTTCGCCATGACCCGCAGCCGCTCCTACACCTACCGGCCGTCCCTGCGCTGACGTGACGGTCGAGGGGCCATCACCGAGCCGTGTACATGTGTGGGGCCCCGTACCGCCTGTCGGTACGGGGCCCCCCCCCCAGGGGCGTAAAAACAAAAACCAGCCCACCAGAAACACAACAAAAACGTATTGCGGGGTGGGGGTGGTAA